>JBKJMK010000257.1:0-7734 GCA_046596005.1 Usitatibacteraceae bacterium
TCAACTGATGTGGCGATGGGCGATCTGGTGGGCAATTCAATTTTCGCCTCAACGGGGGGGGCGGCGAGCTTCAGCAAACACTCGTAACGTGCAGTTTACGCCGGTGTCATGATGACTGCGATGCGAAGCGGAATGCCGTCATTTACTTGAATTGGCGTAAAAAACAGGCGCATGGGAATGCACTCGCCACGACTATTTTGCAGTGGCATTTCAATATTCGTCGCGCGATCCTCGCTGAGCAGTTGTTCAATGACTGGCCTGCCATCGGCCCGCTTTTCTGCGGGCAACAGAAGCGCGGTAAGCGGTTGTCCGCGCACTTCCTTGTAGCGATAACCGAAAGTTGCTTCAGCCGCAGCATTCCACGCGATTACATTGAAATTGCGATCACATTCGGCAATCGGCAGCAAAGTTCGCGAAACATGCGTCGCGAGCATATCAGCGCGGGCATTCGCTTCAATTATTGTGCGCTGCTCAAGCTCTGTCCGTGCGCGAAGTTCAGTATTGGATTGGCTTAGCGAGGTGGTTGTCTGGAGCGAACGTGAGATCAGCTCCTCGTTTTCCAACTCGACTTTTATTCGGGACACAACAATACCGTGCTGCTTGAATGAAAAATAGAGGACGCAGAAAATGAAGAAAAGTGCCATCCCGCCGCCGAGCCAATTCATTCCCTCGCGCATAAAGAAAATATAGATTGCCGGTGGCAGCGCTGCGGGAACCGCGAGTGCGAAATGCGCCCATTTGACAGGCGAGAACGCGGTGATGGACCCTGCCACGTAAGATGTGATCGCCAGCACCGTGAATAGCTCACGGTAGTTGTGCTCGGCGGGAAAAAGCAATGTTCCGAGCAAGCCCCACTGAATGCCCGCAAAAACATTGCCGATGATCACCAGCTGTACCCACTTCTCAGGGCTCGCGACCGGCTTGCCCTGGTGGCGATAACCGAACGCCACCACGGTGCGAAAAAACATCACCATTGTCGCGAAGAGAAACCAGAAAAGTCCCTTTTGCAGTTCACCTGTGTCATAAAAGACAACGACGGTCGCAATGGAACCGACGAATGAAAACAGCACCGCAGCTGGAGCGAAAAAAAACAGTTCGTTAACCTGCTTGGCGAGCAGCCTCCGCTGGAAGTCTGGAATGTTGACCATGGCCCTGATTCTTGAAAGTGCGCGAGGATGCCCACTGGTTGGCCGTTGTTAATCCACGGCTCTTCTGAGGGCAATGTGTCGCGAATGTAACGCCGTGGGTCAGCAAAAGATGTGAACTAGTTCACTTTTCGCGCGCTGTGAGCAACAAATTCAGGGTTCAACGCGTCATTTTAGGAGAAACCCTTACGCTGCGCCAAAAATGCGGCGGCGAGCAGTACCGTCGAGTCTCCAGGCGCTATGCAGCGTTATCGTTCGCAACGATCGGGAGCCTCGCGCAACGACAGGAATTATTCAGGTGTCCCCGTGGGCTTGATTGGCGTAACCGGCGGTTTCTTGACGCCATCGCGGAAGATATTAAATAAAGCAAATACGTACCCGGACAAGGCGTAAACCACGAACATGCCCCACAGCACGTGTGAGGGCTCGATCGTGACAACCAGAAACACCACGAAAATCGCGGGGATGGCCCAGAAAGGCACGCTTCGCCGCAGATTGAAATCTTTGCCGCTGTAATAGCGAATATTGGTCACCATTGTGATGCCGGCAAATACGGTCAGGCCCCACGCGACCCAGCGCACATCGCCACCACGTATCTGATAATCGTTTAATACCCAAATCAATCCCGCCACAAGTGCTGCGGCAGCCGGGCTGGCCAAGCCCTGAAAATATTTTTTATCGACTACGCCAATGTTGGTATTAAAGCGCGCAAGGCGCATCGCCGCACAGGCACAGTAGATGAACGCTGCCGCCCAACCCATTTTCCCCATCGGCTGCAATGCCCATGCGTACATGACCAGCGCCGGGGCGACGCCAAATGACACCATATCCGACAGGCTGTCGAACTGCGCGCCGAATTCACTCTGCGTATGCGTCATGCGCGCGACGCGTCCATCCAGACCATCGAGAATCATCGCGCAAAAAATCGCGATGCAGGCAACTTCAAACTTGCCGTTCATTCCCTGAACGATCGCGTAAAAACCGGCGAACAGAGACGCGCAGGTAAATAAATTGGGCAGGATATAAATACCTTTCCTGCGGCGTTCCGGGTCGAAGAGGCCCTTCTTGATGCGCGGAACTGGTGAGTTCATCGTTTGCTACCCGCCGGTCGTTTGCCAAGCTGTAAGTAATCTTGCATACGCCTATTCTAACGGAAGGCCAGTATTGTCCGCTTTCGCGAATGGCTTCAGGCCCATCGCTTCACCCATACGAATAGCACCACCGGGTGCCCATGCAGAATTGAATTGCAGTTGGTTTTTTTTAAACAGCATCACCACCGTTGAACCCAGTAAAAAGCGGCCCATTTCGTCACCTTTTTTTAGAATCACCTGGTGGTCGTCGTTGGCATAATTCCATTCACGAACTTCACCTGAACGAGGATGATTCACAACGCCGTGCCACGCGGTTGCCATACTGCCGACAATAGTGGCGCCCACCAGCGTCAATACAAATGGTCCATCGGCTGATTCGAACACGCAGACCACGCGTTCATTGCGAGCAAAGAGGCCGGGCACGCCGCGCGCCGTCGTCGGGTTAACGGAAAATAATACGCCGGGCACATAGATCATGCGTGTCAGGCGGCCATCGCAAGGCATGTGAATGCGGTGATAGTCCTTGGGACTCAGATATAACGTCGCAAAGCTACCGTCGCGAAATTTCGCGGCGAGTACCGTATCGCCTCCGAGAAGCGCCACGCTCGAATAGTGATGGCCCTTGGCTTGAAATATCTGGTCGCCAACAATTTCACCGATCTGACTGATGGTTCCGTCCACAGGACTCACATAATTTGCGTCGGCAATCGGGCGCGCTCCTTCGCGTAAGGAGCGGGTAAAAAACTCGTTGAAACTTTGATAGCTGCCGATGTCAGGATTTGCGGCTTCTGCCATATTGACTGCGTAGCGCCCGACAAACCAACGGATCAAGCGGGTGGTCAGGATGCCGGCTCTGGCGCCGGCAATTTTGCCAGCGAATATAGTAAGCGCGCGCTTGGGAAAAAGGTATTGCGGCAGGACTGCAAGGTGATCGGACACGATAGGTATTTGGTGGCAGGGAAGACATTATTTTAGCCCATGGGCGGCGTACACTCCCTGCGGCCGCCGTGAACCAATAACCAAACCCAAGCATTGGCGCGCCTTTTGATGCCCTTTCGGCCTGCAATCCTCACCAGCGCTTGCCCTTCATTTATAGATATACATTTTGCTGCATAGGCAACATTGGAATTTCCGTCCCGAAACTGCCTTCGCGGCGCGCATACCGCACCGTTTCACCCGCCACTATGATTGCAGGGCTACCGATATTAGCCGCACGAATATCTGCGGCCATCGCCTCCAGCGTCGTGATGACCGCCTGCTGATCGGCGCGACTGGCCCCTTTGATTACCGCCACCGGCATCAAGGGCGCCATGCCCGCCGTGAGCAAATCGCGCTGAATGGACTCGCAACGCGCAACGCCCATGTAGATCACCAGTGTCAGTTCGGTTGCAACCAACGCGCGCCAGTTTGGTGTGGTCGTGGCGTCATCACTGGCGTGACCGGTGACAAGGATCGCGCCGTGGCAAACATCGCGATGCGTGAGCGGAATTCCCAGTGCGGTCGGCGCCGCCAGCCCTGAAGTGATGCCGTTGATCACGTCGTAGTCAATGCCAGCCTTGCGCAGCAAGGCGCATTCCTCGGCACCACGTCCAAAAACAAATGGATCACCGCCTTTCAAACGCACCACAGTGCGGCCCTGTTTCGCTTCCAGCACCATCAGACGCTCGATGAATTCCTGCGGCGTTGATTGGCAACCACCGCGCTTACCAACATGAATGATCCGCGCACCGGATTTTGCGTACTGCAGCACCTCGTCACCAACTAAATCATCCACCAGCAACACGTCGGCCATGCCGATGGTTTTCGCGGCTTTAATTGTTAACAGTTCAGGATCACCAGGGCCGGCACCGACCAAAAATACTTTGCCGGGTTTCATGCAGCTACCCGTTGTGCAGTAACAGTGGTTTTTGCCACCAGCTGCCGCAGTTCCGGCATGCACGAGCCGCAATTGGTACCACATTTCAATTGCTGCTGTAGCTGTCGGCAACGTTCACCATGCCCGCCGGCAATTTCGGTGAGCGTGGCCGCAATGGTATCCTCGGTAACGTTAAAACACTGACACACCACGCGACCAGCCAATACAAAACCGGTTGGGGCAAACGTGGCCGGTGAGAGTATAAGTCGGCGAATCTCGGCAACCGGTTTATCCGCCAGCAGCCATTCGCGCAGCCATTCACCACTCGTAATCGCGTCAGCATCGCCTGATAACCGCACGGCGATCAGGCGATCATCTCGAATAAGGACGCGCCGCGAACTGCCGCGCCGAGCATCGTCATATCGCAGCGTGATTTCGCTGCCAAGTCCTAGCAATGCATCGATGGCTGCCAGCCATTCGGTACTCGGCGCGCCGTGGTGCGCGGCCCGCACCAGCACGCCAGGTTTGTCACGCCCAATCAACACACTACTGAAAAACGAAACCTCGCTTTGCAATACGAGCATGCCATCAAGTACTTCCATCTCGCCATCAAGGCAGCTGACAAATGCCGTGAGATGCCACGCCAAATCCGCTGCTGAAATTTTTACCGCAGCGTGTTTCAATTCCGGTTGGTACGAGATGGGATCAAACGCGGCGACCGTCAAGGTGTTCACACCCGCGCTGTCTTTGCCGCCGAGGAAGCGTTTGCCCCAGTGCATTGGTAGATACACCTGACCCGAGCGCACTGATTCATCCGTCTGCACCTGCACGAACAGCGCGCCGCGTCGCGATTGGATTTTCACGAGCTCACCATCCTTCAGGCCACGACGATCAAGATCGTTGGCATTAATCGAAAGGCGCGGTTCCGGCACATGACCAAACAAGCGCGCCACATTTCCGGTGCGGCTCATGCCGTGCCAATGGTCGCGCAATCGACCGGTGGTGAGACGCAGTGGATAGTGTGCGTCGATTTTATCGGCTACAGCAAGGTGGCGTGCAACGAAAAATTGCGCTTTCCCGCTCGACGTGAAAAATTTGCCGTCTTCGTATAGGCGTGCCTTGCCTGCGTTGGTGCCGTGCGGAAACGGCCACTGTTGCGGGCCCTGCGATTCCAACATTGCATAGCTCATGCCGGTGATATCCAGGTCGCGACCCCGGGTCGTTTCGCGATGCTCATTCCAGACGGCTTCGGGCGAATCAAATGGAAACAGGCTCGGTTTTCCGGGGCGCAAGCGTTGCTCAAGAAGTCGCGCGAATTCGCAAGCAATACTCCAGTCGTGGCGCGCTTCAGCAGGACTGGCAACCGCCGCGCGCACACGCGAAATTCGCCGTTCAGAATTCGTAACGGTGCCCTCCTTTTCGGCCCAACTGGTCGCAGGCAACAATACATCGGCAAACGCGGCCGTTTCGGTGTTGCGATAAGCGTCCTGCAGCACCACCAACTCGGCTGACTTTAAAGCCTCCTGCACTAGCGTGAGATCCGGCAGCGACTGCGCCGGATTGGTACAGGCAATCCACAACAACTTGATCTCGCCCTTGCGCACCGCCTCAAACATTTCCACCGCTGTCTTGCCGTGGGTTGGCGACAATCGCTCGACACCCCACAGCTTCTGAATTTCTGCGCGATGTGCCGGATTGCCAATATCGCGATGCGCCACGAGCGTGGTGGCAAGCCCACCGACTTCGCGCCCACCCATGGCATTGGGCTGACCGGTGAGGCTGAATGGCCCGGCACCCGGTTTGCCGATATGCCCTGTGGCCAAATGCAAGTTGATCAGCGAAGCATTCTTTGCCGTGCCGCTGGTCGATTGGTTGAGCCCCTGGCAGTACAACGACAGCGTGGCGGTTGATCGTGCAAACCAACGCGCAGCGGTGATAATGTCGTCCGCCTTGATGCCACAGATTTCGGCAGCGACCGACGGACTCATCTCGCGGACGACACTGCGCAAGGTTTCAAAGCCTTCGGTATGCGCGGCGATGTAGTTGCGGTTGATCCACTCTTCCCACAACATCACATGCAGCATGGCATGGAACAACGCGACATCGGTGCCGGGCAGGATTGCAAGATGCAGGTCGGCATATGCAGCGGTTTCGGTGCGGCGCGGATCGACGACGATAACTTTCAACGCCGGGTTTTTTTCCTTTGCAGCCTCGATACGGCGAAACAGCACTGGATGCGCGAAGGCCGTATTTGAGCCAGCAATGAACAGACATTCGGCATGATCGATGTCCTCATAACTGCACGGGGGCGCGTCCACACCAAGTGTTTTCTGATAGCCCGTCACGGCAGATGACATGCATAGCCGGGAGTTGGTATCGATGTTATTGGTGCCGATTAAACCTTTGGCGAGTTTATTGAAGGCGTAGTAATCTTCGGTGAGCAGTTGGCCGGAAACGTAAAACGCCACACTGTCGGGACCGTGCTCGCAAATTGTGGCGGCGAAACGTTCAGCCAGGTAGCCAAGTATTGAATCCCAATCGGTTCTGGTGCGTTCGCCGTGTTTCGTTTTGCGCAGCTCCGGGTAGCGAGCGCGGCCCGCGAACGCGCTTGGTGCCATCGTCAGTGCCAGTGTAGTACCCTTCGTGCAAAGCTTTCCGAAATTGGCTGGATGATCCGGGTCGCCGCGAACGTCTGTGATTTTTGCATCATCGCTCTCGATGATGACGCCGCAGCCGGTGCCGCAGTAGCAACAGGTGGATTTGGTTTCCTTCGTAGCCATGACTTCCGCTCACTCCGCCGCGCAAGCTATATTCGTCAGCTCGCCAGACCACGGGTCGAGCAGAACCGTGCCATCAGTAACGCGCGTCGCGAATCGCTCCACCTGCCCGACATCCGGCAGCGCGGCGCAGCCATCGTTCAAGCTTATGCACCAGTTGTGCAGGGGGCAGACTACCGATTCACCGAACACCATGCCCTGCGACAGCGGGCCGCCTTTATGCGGGCATTTGTCATGCAACGCAAACACCTTGCCGTCGCCATTTCGAAACACGGCGATCACCTTGCCGTCATCGCGATTAAATCGGCGCGCGCCGAGAGCGGGAATATCCTCCAGTTTGCAAATATCGATGTAGCTCACGCAACCACCGCAATCGGAATGAACTGCTTTAGATCGACGCGTGCTTTTTCCGGCTCGTGCCACGGATCTGGCTCACCATCGAGCGCGAATTGCAATCGTTCCCACAGCGATTTGCGATTGGCAGCGTCCTCGACGACTTTCTTTTTGCAATAGTCCAGACCGACGCGATTGACGTAGTGCACTGTGCGCTCCAGATACCAACCTTCCTCCCGGTACAACTGCAGGAACGCGCCGGAATACTCCAGCACTTCTTCGTGTGTCTCGACCTTGCAGAAAAATTGCGCGACCTCGGTCTTGATGCCACCATTGCCCGCAACATAAATTTCCCAGCCGGAATCGACACCAATCACGCCAACATCCTTGATGCCCGATTCTGCGCAGTTGCGCGGACAGCCCGAAACCGCGAGTTTCACTTTGTGTGGTGCCTGCATGCGCCAAAGTGCGCGTTCGAGTTCCTGGCCCATGCGTGTCGAATCCTGCGTGCCGAAGCGGCTCCACTCCGAACC
>JBKJMK010000091.1:0-11719 GCA_046596005.1 Usitatibacteraceae bacterium
GCCGAACAAGGCAAATACTTTCTCCTCGCCCAGCAACTTGAGCGTGTTCGCCTTGGTGCGCGCAGGCACACCGGCGTCATCGAGCGAAAGCAATTTGATTTTGCGGCCATTGATACCGCCCACCTCGTTGACGGCATTGAAATACGCCTCGGCCCCGGCTTTCATTTCCCGGCCCAACTCTTCCGACGGACCCGTTAGCGAAGCGGACTGACCGAGCGTGATCGTATCGACCGTCACGCCCTGTGCGCCAACATGACCCACCCTGAGAAAAATTGCGCTGAGCATGAGCATTGTCAATGCGTTGAGCAATGCGCGTGCCGATCTTGAACGAGTTGGATGATTCATGAATTCCCCTTTTTTGTATTTTTTCTGAACAATCACTGTCAATCTCCGCGCTCCCAGGCAATTGGAGACCGCGCATTGTAATGCCAATATTGCGTCGATTGCTTATTGCAATGAAGCTGAACCTTGCGAGGCCCGCTGCATCGACAAATTCGGGATGCGGGCGCGATCTCAGTGTTTGAAGGTGCCAGCGCGCGAGATAATAGTCAGGTCAACGAAGCTGGAGCCATTGTGGTTGGTGGGTGAATAACTGACGGTAAAGCCGCCCAAGTCGATTTTCCCCATGCTTGCCAGACCATCTACCAGAGACTCGCGGGTGGGATTTTTCCCAGCGCGCTTTAGGCCCTCAATCAGGATTTTGGCTGCGATATAACCTTCAAGCGACGTGAACGAGGCATTTCCAGGGCCACCCATAAGTTTTTGGTATTCGCGCACGATGGGGGTTACATCGGACCATGGAAACGGAACTACCTGAGATATCTGTACGCCGCGCCCTTCGTCGCCCAACTCGCTTGAAAGTGCCTTGGACCCTACAAAGCTGACATTCCAGAATTGTTGAAAAGCACCTTTCAGTTTCATCGCCCTGATAAACGCCGCGCAGCTCTTGTAGGCGCCAATCATGATAACGGCACCGGTATTGGATTTGGCAAGCGTGGCAACCGCCGCAGACACGTCAGTCGTATTGCGCTCAACAGTGGCAGTGGCAGCGATATCGAGTTTGCGTGCCTTCATCGCACGTTCGACGCCGGCAAGCCCAGCTTTGCCATAGGCGTCGTTCTGGTAAAACACGGCGATTTTGGTGATTCCCTGTTGTACCAAGTGCGCGACGATTTGTTCGGTTTCGTCGAAATAGCTAGCTCGCACATTAAAAATGTAGCGATTGAACGGCTCGCGTAAACTCTGCGCCCCAGTGAATGCACCGACGAACGGGACTTTTGCTTCTGTAAAAATTGGCAGTGCCGCGTTTGAAGTGGGTGTGCCGACATACCCAAATAGCGCCAACACCTTGTCTTCCGCGATCAACTTTCTGGTGTTGGCGGCGGCTCTTTCAGGCTCGTACCCGTCATCGAGTGACACAAGCCTGATCTTTCGGCCATTCACGCCGCCGCTCTTGTTGATCACGTCAAAGTACGCTTCGGCACCGGATTTCATTTCCTTGCCGAGTTGCTCCGCCGGACCTGACAAAGCGGCAGACTGACCGATGAGAATCGTATCGGTTGTGACACCCTGCGCCAATGCCGCCTGTGCCAAGGGAAACACAGCAAGCAGTGCAAGCCAGCTAACACGCCAGAAATACGTATTCATTGTGAACTCCTCAGGCTTTCGTTATTCGGGATCAACGCGAACTGCCACGTTCGCCAAGTCCTATCTGCAACGATTTATGCTTGCCACAATTGTATCTTGCCGGAAAAAACCTTGTATCGGAGAAATGAATTCTGCATTGCGCCTACAGCTGCGTGTTGTGTCGGTATCGGAGCTGACAGTAGATGAATCAAAAATAAAACAGTGTCTCGTGTTGAAGGCTCCATGGAATTCTCGACTGAAAATACACTTTATCCAGCGAAAAAATCTTTCACTTTGTCCATAAAACTCTTCGCCCGGGGATTGTGTTTGTCGCCATCTTTCTTGTTAATTTCCTCGAGTTCATGAAGTAGTTCTTTCTGGCGATCAGTAAGCCGAACCGGGGTCTCTACAACAACGTGGCACATCAAGTCGCCGGCCGATGTCTGGCGCACTGGCCGGATTCCCTTGCCGCGCAGCCGGAAGGTTTGCCCGCTTTGTGTTTCCGCGGGGATTTTTATTTTGGCCTCACCGTCGAGGGTTGGGATATGAATCTCGCCACCGAGTGCTGCAACGGTAAACGTAATGGGCATCTCGCAATGCAGATCTGCACCATCGCGTTGGAATACCGCATGCGGCTTCAGTTGCACCACTACGTACAGGTCGCCCGGCGGACCGCCATTCACGCCCGCTTCGCCCTCGCCGGAGAGGCGAATGCGGTCCCCGTTATCGACACCCGAAGGAATTTTCACTGAAAGTGTTTTGTGTTTCTTCACACGTCCGTTGCCGCTGCAGGTTGCGCACGGTTCAGGGATTACTTTGCCGGTGCCGTGGCAGGTCGGACAGGTCTGCTGAATCGAGAAAAAGCCCTGCTGCATACGCACTTGACCCTGGCCGTTGCAGGTATGGCAGGTTTTGGCAGCAGTGCCGGGCTTGGCACCGCTGCCTTTGCAGGTTTCACAATCTTCTAGTGCGGGAATGCGTATTTTGGTTTCAGTTCCGCGCGCGGCCTGTTCAAGGGTGATGTCCATGTTGTAACGAAGATCCGCTCCGCGATAGACCTGTTGCCCGCCTCGGCCGCCGCCACGGCCGCCGAAAATATCACCGAAAATATCACCGAATGCTTCCGAAAATCCGCCGAAGCCTTCACCGCCGTGTCCACCACCCATCTGTGGATTAACCCCGGCGTGGCCGTATGCATCATAGGCGCGACGCTTTTCCGGTTCGGACAGGATTTCGTAAGCCTCTTTGGCTTCCTTGAATTTTTCTTCCGTGTCTTTCTTATCCGGATTGCGATCCGGATGATATTTCATCGCCAGTTTGCGATACGATTTTTTGATGTCTTCATCGCTGGCGTCGCGATTTACACCGAGGGTTTCGTAAAAGTCTTTTTTTTGAGCCATGGGTATTCCAGCTTTTTGAAATGGGAATGGCCTGATTCAGCGTGCGCGAAGCGTCCGCTGAATCAGGCCAGTAAATCCGGCATGCAGTATCCGGCGTTAACGGTATTAGCCTTTCTTGTCTTTCACTTCCGTAAACTCGGCATCTACAACATTGCCCATATCCTTTTCTTTTTGCTCGGCACCAGGGGCTGCTCCTGCACCAGCGCCGGTCGGGCCCGCAGCGCCACCGGCTTCAGCCTGCGCTTTAGCCTGCATATCAGCGTACATTTTTTCACCAAGCTTTTGCGATACCTTGCCTAACGCTTCGGTCTTGGACTCAATGTCGGCCTTATCGCTACCCTTCAAGGCCGCTTCGAGTTCCTTGCTGGCTTCTTCAATCGCGGTTTTTTCGCTGACATCAATTTTGTCACCATATTCGGCCAACGATTTCTTGGTCGAATGAACCAATGCATCGCCCTGATTTCGAGCAGAAACAAGTTCCAGCAATTTCTTGTCTTCGTCAGCATTGGCTTCTGCGTCCTTCACCATGCGCTGAATCTCCTCTTCCGTTAATCCGGAATTGGCTTTAATGGTGATCTTGTTTTCTTTGCCGGTCGCCTTGTCTTTTGCACTCACATGCATGATGCCGTTAGCGTCGATATCAAATGCGACTTCAATTTGGGGCATGCCGCGCGCCGACGGGGGAATGCCTTCGAGGTTGAATTGCCCCAGCGATTTATTGCCGGTAGCCAATTCACGCTCACCCTGAAGCACGTGGATGGTGACTGCCGATTGATTGTCGTCGGCAGTGGAGAACACCTGCGAGGCCTTGGTCGGAATCGTCGTGTTTTTCTTGATCAGCTTGGTCGATACACCACCCAACGTCTCAATACCGAGCGATAAAGGAGTGACGTCGAGCAACAGCACGTCTTTTACATCGCCCTTCAACACACCGCCTTGAATTGCGGCACCAACGGCCACGGCTTCATCAGGGTTTACGTCTTTGCGGGGCTCGCGACCAAAGATTTCTTTTACTTTTTCCTGCACTTTCGGCATGCGGGTCTGACCACCGACCAGAATCACGTCGGAGATGTCACTGATTTTTAAACCCGAGTCCTTGATCGCCATTTCGCAGGGTTTGATCGTGCGTTCGATTAATTCATCGACCAGCGCTTCAAATTTGGCGCGCGTGAGTTTCACCGCCAAGTGTTTTGGGCCATTCGCGTCAGCCGTAATGTAGGGTAAGTTGACTTCCGTTTGCTGCGTCGACGACAGCTCGATCTTGGCCTTTTCAGCTGCTTCTTTCAGTCGCTGCAATGCGAGTACGTCCTTCTTCAAGTCGATCCCTTGATCCTTCTTGAATTCGTCGCACAAATAATCCATGAGGCGTTGATCGAAATCTTCGCCGCCGAGGAAAGTGTCTCCATTGGTACTCAAAACTTCGAATTGATGCTCGCCGTCCACCGAGGCGATTTCGATGATCGATACGTCGAACGTGCCGCCACCCAGGTCATACACCGCAATCTTGCGATCGCCTTCCTGTTTGTCCATGCCGAACGCCAGTGCCGCTGCGGTCGGTTCGTTAATGATGCGTTTGACATCCAGACCAGCAATACGGCCCGCATCTTTGGTGGCTTGGCGCTGGCTGTCGTTAAAATAAGCGGGCACCGTGATGACGGCCTCGGTCACTTCTTCACCGAGATAGTCTTCCGCCGTTTTTTTCATCTTGCGCAGCACTTCGCTTGATACTTGCGGCGGTGCCATCTTTTTGCCCTGCGCTTCCACCCATGCATCGCCGTTGTCGTTCTTGAAGATTTTGTACGGCATAAGACCGATGTCTTTCTGCACTTCTTTTTCGTCAAAGCGTCGGCCAATCAATCGCTTCACCGCGAATAGCGTGTTCTTCGGGTTGGTAACAGCCTGCCGTTTGGCAGACGCACCGACTACAATTTCGCCGTCGTCCTGATAGGCAACGATCGAAGGCGTCGTACGCGCGCCTTCAGCATTTTCGATGACTTTGGGTACGCCGCCCTCCATGATGGATACGCAGCTATTGGTGGTGCCCAAATCAATACCGATGATTTTTCCCATGATGTTCCCTTTGATTTTCTGAATTTCGCGTTGAGGTTACTGAATGTCTTGAATGTCGGGTTGTTTGGCTGGATTTCAAGCACGCTGTGCGTGTCAATTTGTCGCTACGTGTTGCCAGCCGTTGATTTTTCTTTTGCGACTGTTACCAGTGCGGGGCGCAGAATCCGGTCATGAAGCAAATAGCCTTTTTGCATGACGTTAATCACCGTATTAGGCGTCTGTTCAGATTCGAGGGCGGCAATCGACTGATGTTTCGTCGGATCAAATTTTTCGCCCGCAGGATTCACTTCAACGATTGAGAATTTTTCGAATACGTTGGCCAGCTGGCGGGCCGTCAATTCCACGCCGGTCTTGAAGGACTCCACCGATGGGCTTTCGACCACCAGCGCAGCGTCCATGCTGTCTTTCACGGCGAGCAGCGCATCGGCGATCTTTTCAACGCCGAATTTTTGCGCTTTCAATACATCCTCGGCTGAGCGTCGACGGATATTTTCCATTTCAGCCCTGGTGCGCACGAACTGGTCGTAGCTTTCCGCTGCCTTGGCTTCGGCCGACGCCAGTGCGCCCTCAAGTTCGCTGATTCTTTGTTCAGGTGATACGGGTGGCAAAGCTTCGGTTGACGCCTCGGGGGTGGCGCTCTCAATTGGGTCAGACATGACAAAACTCCAGAAAAAACAAGCTCATACAGGAATTGAGGGCATTCCTGACAAATTCAAGCTAACGCAGCAGAAAACAACAAATTTTCGGCGCAGTCTGGGGTTTTTCGCCTGACGCGTGCGGGTTATCCGTTTATAGCTACTTTTTGTCGGACACCAGCCAACTTGTCAGCAATGTCACCACGCTGAACATGATTGACCCAATCAGCGCCGCCGTGAAACCAGTCACCGTGAATCCTTTCACGACCTCGGCCACGAACCAGAACAGAAACGCGTTGATGATAAATATAAACAATCCCAGCGTAAGGATAGTCACAGGTAGTGTGAGCAGGACCAGCAGAGGTCGGATAATCGCGTTGACGAGGCCCAGCACCAGCGCTGCAATCAATGCTGCGAAAATGCCGTCCACTTTAACGCCGGAATAGAGATACGCCACCAGCATAAGGGCCAGCGCATTGATGAACCAGCGGATGATAAGTGTCATATGGAATCCTGATTTAATAGAGTCAAATTACTGAAGTAAGCGCGATAATAACGCTTTCAAGCGGCCTTTTTCGCATCCCATCATACTGACCAAGTCCCTATGAGCATCCACAACCCTCAAAAACGCATCAGCATCCCCGATCTCCGTGGCATGAAGGGCAGGGCCAAGATTGTCATGCTCACCGCCTATACCAAACCGATGGCGCAATTACTCGACCCGCATTGCGATGCGCTGCTGGTCGGTGATTCTCTGGGCATGGTCGTGTACGGCATGGAAAATTCGCTGGCCGTCTCGCTGGACACCATGATTGCGCATGGGCAGGCAGTGATGCGCGGCTCCAGTCGTGCTGCCGTCATCCTCGATATGCCATTTGGCACCTATCAGGAATCGAATGAACAGGCTTACCGCAATTGCGTTAGGGCGATTGCGGAGAGCGGCGCGCAGGCATTGAAACTCGAAGGTGGTGCGGAACTGGTGGAAACGGTGGAGTTTCTTTCCAGGCGCGGCATTCAAATCATTGCGCACATCGGCCTGATGCCGCAGCGGGTGCATGAGATGGGGGGATTCAAGGCGCAGGGCAAGGAGGCGGATGCGCTATTGAAGTGGCCTGCGATTGCGCGGCAGTTCGAGGACGCGGGTGCGTTTTCGGTGTTGATCGAGGGGACCGTGGAACCGGTGGCGCGTGCGATTACGGAATCGTTGAAGGTGCCGACCATTGGGATAGGAGCGTCGCCGGCTTGCGATGGGCAGGTATTGGTGACGGAAGATATTCTTGGGCTGTTTCCGGATTTCACGCCGAAGTTTGCGAAACGGTATCGGGATATTGGTGCGATTGTTTCGGAGGCGGTGGCGGAATATGCAGGGGAGGTTAGGGGTGGGGGGTTTCCTTCTTTGGAGCATTGTTTTGGGGTGAAGAAATAGGTTTGGGCTGGATTGGGAAGTGTTGGTTTAGTTGAGGACAACCAATTGACAAAATTGATCGATTTTCCAGGCTGGCTTTGATACCTGACATTTGGTTGGTCGATTCTCCTCTTCGGCGGCATTGATTTTTTCTTTCGAAATTTGCCTCATGGCGATTAGCTCGCAATACATGCTAATTGGTTCCGCTGCATAGCCGGGGGTTGCCCGGCGGCAAGTCACTTTCTTTGCTTCGCCAAAGAAAGTAACCAAAGAAAGGCGACCCGAAGGTCGTCGCCCCCGCAAAAGCGCGGGGGTACCTTCCGTTACTCGAAACGACAGGCCGCTGCGGAACTCGGGCTCGATTAGTTTCTTCGCTAAAGGTCTTGTTTGTGCTCGCCCTCAGACAGTCCTCGCGGAATGCCCCTGTCGTTTCTGCGTTACTCAGCGACTCTCATCGGGACCCGGTCGATTATTCAACACTATCGCCCTAGCGGAGGTCGGGGTCTACGTTGACGTTGTTTTGCTTGGGTCGCGGCCTTCGCCGGGAAGACATAATCTTGTCGCCGGGCAACCCCCGGCGCGGTCGCCATGAAGCGATAACCGAAACCTATTGTGAAGCCCCAATCCTCCTCGCCCGAGCCGCCGACGCTTCATCGCTTAACTTCGACTCATCACTTACCCAGCCCACCAACTCCCCCTGCACAATCTCCGTCAACGCCCCGACATACGCCTGCGTATCATTAGCCACCGGAATGTAGTTGAACGTCTTCCCGCCAGAATGGAGAAAGGTCTCCTTAGCCTCCATCGCAATTTCCTCCAGCGTCTCCAGACAGTCCGCCGCAAAACCCGGACAAATTACGTCAACGCGTTTGCTGCCGGTACCGCCAAGTTTCTCGAGCGTCTTATCGGTATACGGCTGCAGCCATTCCGCTTTCCCAAACCGCGATTGGAAAGTGACCACGTAGTCGTCCTTCTTCACGCCCAGTTCTTCAGCAATCAAGCGAGCACTTTTATGGCACTGGCAGTGATACGGATCGCCTTTATCGAGATGAAATTTTGGCAAGCCGTGAAACGTCATCAGCAGCTTATCGGTCGCGAAATTCGGCCGACCGATTTTCATCCATTCGGCGAGTACATTTTTAGCGATGGCTTTGATGTAGGCGGGATGATCGTGGAAGCTCCGCACAAAACGGATACCCGGAACATTGCGCATCACGGCAAGCACGCGACCGAGTTCGTCCATCGTTGATGCGGTGGTACTGGCGGCGTATTGCGGGTAAAGCGGCAGCACCAGGATATTTTCGCAATTGGCGGCCTTCAATTTATCGATAGCGTTTGCAATCGATGGATTGCCGTAGCGCATTGCGTATTCGATTTTCAACGGGCTCTTGATTTTTTCGCCGAGGAAGCCGCGCAGCATCTGCGTTTGTCGTGAGGTGTAAACGCGAAGCGGTGAGCCCTCTTTCATCCAGATGCTGGCGTATTTTTTTGCCGATTTTGCGGGCCGAACATTGAGGATGACCAAGTTAAGGATCAGCCACCAGATCAGCCTGGGGATTTCCACGACACGTGGGTCGGAGAGAAACTGTTTCAGGTAACGTCGCACAGCACCAGGTGTAGGCTCGTCCGGCGTGCCGAGATTGACGAGCAGAACCCCGGTGGAAAGCGTTGTGCCGTGGGTGAAGGGATATTCCTGTTTGTAAGCCATGAGAGGACAAATAAGTAAAAGTCGGGGAATAACGGGCGTCTCGGACTAAAAATTCTCCAGAAGCCGCGCCAATGCTGGTGTTTGTAAAATTAGTTTTGCGAAAGCGCCGACGACAGCAATTTCGCCGTGACATCGACAATCGGAATCACCCGCTCGTACGCCATGCGCGTGGGGCCGATAACGCCTACCGTGCCGACGATCTGCCCATCGATTTCATAAGGTGCAGTGACGACTGAAAATTCATCCAGCGCCACCAGCGTCGATTCACCACCGATAAATATCTTCACGCCCTCGGCGCGGTGGCTTATGTCGAGCAAATCAATCAACTGCGTCTTGTGATCGAACACATTGAACAACTTCCTGATGCTTGCCATATTCATCGAAATGTCGTTGACGTCGAGCAAATTACGTTCACCTGAAACCACAACGCCGGATGAATCCGAGCCCTGGCCGCGCGCGTCGACCATGGCCGCCATGAGTGTGGAAATATCACGGTGCAACTGCGAAAGTTCGGTCTTTACTTTTTCGCGAAGCTGATCGAATTCGTATCCCGCATAGTGCTGATTGATGTAATTAGCCGCCTCGGTGAGTTGCGAAGGCGAGTAAGTTTTTTCAGTCACCAGGATACGATTCTGCACTTCGCCATCTGAGGCAACAAGGATCAGCAGCACACGCTTTTCGGAAAGCTGCATGAACTCAACATGTTTCAGGCCGACGCCGCGGCGCCGCGGCGTGACAACGATGCCGGCAAAGTGAGTGAGATCTGACAGTAATTGCGAAGCCGCTGCGACGACGTGGCGAGGATCATCCGGGCGGATATTGTGTTCGAGTTGCTGCCGTTCAAGATGCTCAAGCGGCTGTATCGTGAGCAAGGTATCGACGAAAAATCGATAGCCTTTGGGCGTGGGAATGCGCCCGGCGGAGGTGTGCGGGCTGGCGATGTAGCCCATTTCCTCAAGGTCTGCCATGACGTTGCGAATGGATGCGGGTGAGAGTTCCATCCCCGAAAACTTGGACAAAGCGCGCGAGCCGACCGGCTGGCCGTCGGCAATGTAGCGTTCCACAAGGAATTTCAGCAGGGTTTGGGCGCGTTCGGAAAGCATGGCGCAATTGTAGGCAAAAGCGGGCTGGTTGTGTGAATCACGCAGTAATGATTGCTTTCGAACTTCTGTCAGAAGCATTCCTGTGATTTAATCGGGAACAATGAAATCAACTTTCAAAACTGTCGCAATTGTCGGTAAGCCCGACGGCATGGGCGTTGGCGAACCCGTGGATCAACTGATCAAATTGCTTCAGGCGCGCGGCATATCGGTACGAATTGATGCGCGTACCGCAGAATTTGTCAGTGTTGCAGCCGATGCGATCATGCCGCGCGAGCCGCTGACGAATTTACTCGTTGGGGCGGACTTGGCAATTGCCGTCGGTGGCGACGGCACCCTGTTGGCACTCGCGCGATCAGTCGCGGCGCATCACGTGCCCTTGGTGGGCGTCAACCTTGGCCATCTGGGTTTTCTCACCGATATTCCCGCCGAGTCGCTGGTGCCAATGATGACGGCCTTGCTCGACGGCGAATACAAGGAAGAGCTGCGGTTTCTTCTTGATGCAGAAATACGTCGTGGCGAAAAAACCATTTTCAAAACCGTTGCCTTCAACGACGTGGTGTTCAGTCGCGGTGCGATGGGCACCATGATCGAATTTGCCGTGGAAGTGGATGGCGAGTTTGTCTATTCCCTGCGCGCTGACGGCATCATCGTCAACACACCTACCGGGTCCACTGCGTATGCCTTGTCAAGCGGTGGGCCGATACTGCAACCGGGTCTGCCCGCGATTTCGCTGGTGCCGATTTCGCCGCATACCCTGTCCAATCGTCCCATCGCCATTTCCAACGAATCGGAAGTCCGCATCCGCTTGATCCGTGGCGTGAACGCGCGTGTGAATTTTGACGTGCAGGCTTTCTTCGATCCCGAACCGGACGATGTTGTGATCGTGAAGGCGCACAAAAACCGGCTACGCCTGTTGCATCCGATCGGCTACAGCTACTTTTCGATGCTGCGCTCAAAACTGCACTGGAACGAACGGAGTCCTTGAATGCTGCGCTCGCTGGTTATCCGCGATTTCGTGATCGTCGACACACTCGAGCTCGATTTTGAATCGGGCTTCACCGCATTGACAGGCGAAACCGGTGCGGGAAAATCGATCATGATCGACGCATTGTCCCTGGCGCTCGGTGGCCGCGCGGAAGCTAACGTCGTGCGCGTCGGCAAAGCTCGCGCTGAGATTGCCGCAGAATTTGACCTCTCACAAATCAAAAGCGCACGCAACTGGCTGCGCGACAATGAACTGGCCGACGACGATAAAAACATGGTGTTGTTTCGCCGTGTACTCGATGCAGGCGGGCGCTCTAAAGCATTCATCAACGGCACTTCGGTCACGCTCACGCAAATGCGTGACCTGGCTGAACGCCTGATGGATGTGCACGGCCAGCATGAGCATCAAACGTTATTGAAGCGCGATGCACAGTTGAGTTTGCTTGATGGCTTTGCCGATAACGAAGCGTTGCTAGTCGATGTAAAGACCAAGCATGGCGCTTGGTCGCAGCTTCGCTCGACACGCATCGCACGCGAAGCCAATGAAATCGCGATCACCCGTGAATTTGAAGAGCTGAGCTATCAGATTGGCGAACTCGACGCGCTCAAGTTTTCGATTGCGCGCTGGGAGGAAATATTAAACGAGCAGCGCCGGCTCGCCAATGCAGCTGGCCTCATTGAATCCGCGCAATCGGCGATTGATAGTCTGGATGACAATGAAGACGCGGCTTTGTCGAGCCTGCGCTGCTCGTTTAATATTTCCTCCCAGCGCGCAATCGAAAACTTGA
>JBKJMK010000135.1:0-4599 GCA_046596005.1 Usitatibacteraceae bacterium
ACGCGCCGCTGGAATTGAAAAAAGCCAATGACGCCCTGGCACGCGCCGATCAGGCACTGGCAAAAGGTGAGGATGCTGAGGTAAACCACAATGCCTACCTCGCCACCCAGCGCGCACGCACGGCCATGGCCGCAGGCAACGCCAAGGCATCGGAAGATTTGATCAAGACAGCACAAGTCGAACGCGAGCGGGCACGTGCCGATGCCCGCGAACGGGAAGCGCAGCGCGCCCGATCTTCCGCCGCCGCCGCCCGCGCGGATGCCCGCGACGCACGCGCCGACGCCAACGTCCAACGCGATCAGGCGAGCATTGCCCAACGCGAGGCAGCCAACGCAAACGACCAGGCCGCGACTGCGCAAGCCCAGGCCGCTGCTGCGGAAGCGCGCGCCGCCGGCCTGGCAAGGCAACTCGCCGCGCTGGAAGCCCTGAAAACTGATCGCGGTTTGGTGATCACGCTTGGTGATGTACTGTTCGAGTTTAATCGCGCCGAAGTCAAAGCTAGCGCCCAGGCGCGCATGGCGCAACTTGCCGACTTCCTCAAGCAGTACCCGGATCGCCGCGTTTCCATCGAAGGTCATACCGATAATATCGGCAGTACCAATTACAACATGGAGCTGTCGCTGCGGCGCGCAGAAGCGATCAAGTCCCAGCTGGTCGGCCTCGGTATTGCGTCCGAGCGAATTTCCACGGTCGGCTACGGCAAGGA
Organism: Usitatibacteraceae bacterium; assembly: GCA_046596005.1. Lineage (GTDB taxonomy): Bacteria > Pseudomonadota > Gammaproteobacteria > Burkholderiales > Usitatibacteraceae > UKL13-2. The sequence goes on from JBKJMK010000135.1 coordinate 707, forward strand.
TTTCCCGGTTGCCGCCAACGACACCGATACGAACCGGGCAATCAACCGCCGTGTCGAAGTGGTCATTTCAGAGCCGGGACAGACAGTCCGTTCCCGCCGCTAGCGGGTGTGGTGATCTTCATGTGCAGGTACATGGAGATCACCATCGCACCACTGGCATCCTCCGCAGGACTTGGTCAACATCGCGAGCGTATCGCTCGCCCAGGCGATCGAGCCATTGTTCGATCTTCGGTGAAATGATTCAACAGCGGTTTTCCGGCTGAGATATCTGGCTGCCCGCCTATCTGCTCTTGGTGCGATATTCCTTGATGGCTTTTTCCAGATCGTCGAGCTCTTCACACGGCAGCAGGCAGATTTCGCGTAGCGCAGCGAGATGTTTCTCGGCGTTGGCAATATCCTTCATCATCAGATAGGCCTCGCCGATGTACTCATGCGCGCCACGGTGGCGTGGATTGAGTTCGATTGAACGTTTGTAAAATTTAAACGCCAGGTCCATCTGCTTCAGGTTGCGATACGAATAGCCAAGGTAATTGTGCAGATCGGCACTTTCCGGATCGCGCACCACTGCTTTCTGAAAGCGCGTAACTGCTTCACCCCAATTTTTCATTTCGATGGCCGCTTTGCCGGCTGCGTAGTCCGGATCACGCGTGGCCGCATCGGGATTGGTTTCGTATGGCTCGGCGCGCGCGAGCGGCACTGGTAAATACACGGCAAATGACAGGGAAAGTGCGATTGTAAATATTGCTTGTTTCATGCGCTATCCCGAAATGACCTCATCCCCGGGGAGGGTGATGAAAGTAGAAAATATTTTCACGCGCCCGCTCCGCGCGGGAAAGGATAAGCGGCTGGCAGCAGGCATGCGTAAACATGTACCGCGCAACTAGCCTAGCGCTGTGCCACCTTCGCCACGTACGCGCGTGCGCGCGCGAGTTCCGGACGGGACGAGTCGGTATTTTTCGCGAGCGCCACCAGCTTGGCATAGTATTCGGCTGCCTTGAGGCGATCACCGGCCGCTTCCGCCGCGCGCGCCGCGCCGTAATGACCGCGGAACCGGTTCGGTTCGCGTACCTGGGACGTCTCGAATTCTGTGAGCGCCAGCGCCGGCTGGTTAATTTCGAGCAGCATTTCCCCCAGCAACTCACGTGCGGGGACGATGCGGCCGGGCGTGACGATATGTTTTTCGTTCTTGTCTTCCAGATCAGCAGAGGCGCGCATCAGCTTAAGCGCGTCGTCCTTTTTACCTTGACCAAGCGCTATCCATCCCGCAACGGCGAGCCGCTGGATTTCGACTTCGGTGGCCCAATAATTGTTCTTCGCGTCTTGCAAGGCTTTGTGCAGACGTGCAAGTTCCAGGGCATCTTTTTCCGCGGCGGCTATATCGCCGCTGCGCGCGGCGCCCAGCGCTCGCGCGTAATAGGTGATGGCGTCCGTAAACGCAAACTGAGTCGGCTTGGGCTGCAGCTGCATCGCTTCGCGCCATGCGCCACGCTCCATCGCATAGCGTGCCGGCATCGCAGCAATCGCATACCAGGGCACTTGTATCGCCGGATTTGCGCCGGTGACCTTGAGTGCTTCCTCTATTTCGCGAAGTGCATCGCCATCGCGCGCAAGTTGCAGGTAGGCGTACACCGCATAGTCGCTGGCGTGATAGGCCTCGTTGGGTTCGCCGCTTTTTTTCGCCACGGCCGCGGAGCGTAAGTTGGTCGCGACCGAATCTTCCCAGGCACCAACCCGGGTAAAGATGTGCGAAGGCATGTGCAACGCATGCGGTGCCGCCGGCGCGATGCGCGCATAGAGCCGGGCGGCAGGCAGGCCTTGCCTGGCAATGGGCGGCGCGTCGTAGCTGTGAATGAGGTAATGCGCCACGCCCGGATGCTCAGGATACTTGACGAACAGTGTTTCCAGAATCGCAGCGGCCTTTAGATAGGCGGCAAAGGTTTGATCCGCCTGCGACTGCGTGCCGGCGATGTACAGGGCACTGAAAATCCTCGCTTCGTCGTCATCCGGGTAGCGGGCGGCCAAGTCTTCAAACGCCTTGGCGCGGGTCTGCTGGCGCGCACGTTCGCCACGGTTTGACCAATCTTCATAATAGGTCGCAACCGCCTCGATGTAATCGCGTTCGCGCTGAGTTTTGGCGGCAACACGGCGACCATGGTCTATTGCAACCTGCGCATCTGCTGCGCCTTTTTGCGTTGCGCCCTGGCCGGCGAGTGGATTTGACATCAGGATCGCGGCAATGCCCCAGTTCGCGATGGAACATGAAGGATCCTTTGCCAGCACGTCACGAAAAGTCTTTTCCGCTGCGCTATACCAGAACGAATGCAGCATCGCCACGCCGGTTTCGAACAGGGGCTGCACCCTGGGATCACACGAGGTCGCAAACTTCACTCTGCCGACCTGACCTTTTCCCTCATCGTCGTGTGCCTGTGCTAAGCCCGATACGAGTAGCATTGCCGTGGATACGGCGACGAACAGTTTGCGTGGTTTCATGTCGTGCTCCTGTGTGGGTGGAGTGACCGCATTCGCGAGTGGCGAGCGCCATTTGGTGGGTAATATTCTGCGCTGCATATTGCAGGCATGTCAATTGCTTTACCGGGGAGAGTCCACCCATCAAACGCCACCGATAGCCTCGTCGATGCGCTTCAAGCTGCGACCATCCTTGAAGATGCCAGTCGTGCCGGGGATTGAAGAAGTCGGAGGCTTACCGCAATGAATAAACGGTCTGGTTAGCCAAATCCGTCCTATACAGGCTGCATAACGGCGCTTTTGCGCGCCTGGCCGAACAGATTACTGCCGCAACCCACCAAGTACCGCAGCGATCGTGCAGGACTCGGTCGTGTCCAATTGCACCGCGAACTCCAGCGACATCGACTTTGCCATCACCTGCATGTTTGTCGACTGCCAGGTTCCGCGTTTGCCGTCATTGCACACCAGATTGCCACTTGCCATCAGGCGCGCGCCATTGGTCGTGTAATTGCCGCTGTAGGTGCATTGCAATCCGGTCACGCCGGCCAGTGAAATGGCAACCGCACCAGTGGCACCGCCACTCATGCTGATGTCATATTGGCCGTACGTTGCCCGGCCGCCGTTGTTTTGTACCTGGGCACAATTGTTTCGCGTTTCAATGATGGCACCTTGCCACTGGCCGGCTAGGCCGGGTACCACAGGGGGCAGAGGACCGAAAATTTGCCGGGTGATCTGGCGGCTCGTGCTGATCCCGTCAATCGTATAACGCATGGACCCACTATCATTTCCGGTGAAGTTCAGCGTCATGGTCCCGACCGTTGAGAACGCGATGCCGCTGCCGTTCCAGCTTGAGTTGGGCGCTGAACCGCCCCTGAATTTAAGCATGTCGCCGCTACAGGTCGCACCGGTAATGGTGCAGGACACCGTGTACCAAACTGGATTGCTGACGGTATCGTAGACAAACATCGTGACAAACATAATGGAGGACTGCTGCGTGATGGTGGCGCCCCATCCTGATTCACTGGCATTCCACCACAAACCGGTTAATGGTGACGCTGCGGCGATGTCGATGCTGAACGTCTGTGCGTGGCTGCGTGGCGGTGCGAGTAACACTGTCACCAACACCAGCGCCGCTGCGCGCGCAAGGCGCACATTTTTGAAGCGGTTCAAGTTGGTGCTGGTTGGCGCGGTTGATATCTGCATGATTCCGGTTCCCTACCAGATTGGCTACCCGGAAATATAGAGTGTGGGAACCGGGATACGTTCATTGCGCACAAACGTAATAATTCGAGAGGGGATCGACAGGCAATGCGGCCCCGGTGGCGCTATCCCGGTCAACTGTGCAGCGGTGTATTTACCGTGTGCGTCGACGGCACATGGGCTTCCACCGTCTGCAGCAAGGTCTCTTTTGTGAACGGCTTCGTAAG
>JBKJMK010000193.1:0-2528 GCA_046596005.1 Usitatibacteraceae bacterium
TTTTTCGAAGCATCGCGCCGATGGAAGAGCTTCTGCCAAAGTTGAACGAGAAGAAACGAGGAAATGAGCAGCACAGGCAGCATGACAAAGATTCGTATCCATGCCGACGCGCTGTCAAACATCAATTCCATGATGCTCGCTGACAACAGTGCTGCTGCGGAGAGACCGACCAGTATCGTCAATAAAATCGCGAGCGCCCACTCCGACCGGCTCACTGCGCCTTGCTGGCCCGCCGCAGGAGATTGCTTCGCATCCTCTGTTGGCGGCACATTTGGTTCGGTCATGCTTGTCTCCGATAAATACTTGTTTAGTCACCAATATTATCTGCGGTCTGCATGGTGCTTTGCAACGCGTGCGTCCCGGCGGATAAGACCGCATAACAACATCGCAGAATACATCAACTGGCAGCAACGATTCGCGGCCCTGCAAAAATCTGGCGGTCGTCTTGTCAGGCAGCAGTGAGTCGTTCAAATCCCGCCAAAAGATCGCCTATCAAGTCATCCACGTCTTCCAGACCGATGTGATAGCGGACCAGTGGGCCACCGCGCCATGGGCGAGCGCTGCGCGCATTGTTCATATGAGCGGGGGCCACCAAACTTTCGAACCCGCCCCAGGAGTAACCAAGTCCAAAATACTCGTAGTGGTCGAGCATCGCAGCAAGCTGCGTCTGGGAGCAGGGCTTCAACTCAACGCCAAACAAACCGCTGGCACCAGTGAAATCACGCTCCCAGAGCTTGTGTCCCGGGTCGGTTGGCAAGGCCGGATAGAGCACCCGTGCAACTTCGGGGCGCGTCGACAACCATTGCACGACAGGTAGTGTGGATGCTTCATGCTGCTTCATCCTCACACCTAGGGTGCGCATGCCACGCAGCGCCAGAAAACAGTCGTCCGGCGAGGCACGCTGGCCCAGATTAATGGCAGCATCCCGCAATAATGGCCAGGTTTCTCTTGATGCAATCACGATGCCAATCAGCACATCAGAATGTGCCGCGTAATATTTTGTGGCTGGTTGTACGACCAGGTCAACGCCATGCGCAAACGCATTGAAAAAATACCCCGTGGCCCAGGCGTTGTCCATGATGACCAGGGCGCCATGCGCGTGCGCCGCTTTCACAAGCGCGGGAATATCCTGTACTTCAAACGTGTGAGAGCCAGGGCTTTCGGTGTAAACCACTTTGGTGTTCGGCTTCATCAGCGTTTTGATGTCCGCACCGATCAAGGGATCGTAGAACTCGATGACGACACCGAAACGGGCGAGAAAGCTCGCCGCGAAATGCCGACCCGGTCCATAAGCGCTATCGGTCATGAGCACGTGATCGCCGGACTTCACACAGGCGAGCAATGCGCCCGCGATCGCGGCAAGACCGCTGGGGAACGTCGCCGCGCGATAGCCGCCCTCGAGTTCAGCGGCCGCATTGGCGAGGGCTAACTCCTGCGGCATGTTGAATACGCCGTAGGTCGGTACCTGTTCGTCGGCCGTCCAGGCCGCTTGATTCGCCTGCAGTTCGGCGAGGGACTCGAATAAGACCGTCGATGCGCGATGCAGCGGAACGTTGACAGTTTTTGGTTCGTTGACGGGCTTGCGGCCGAACTGGGTTAGTTTGGTGTTTATCTTCATCTTCTGATCGGTTGCTTCCCGCATGTTGGCAAAGGCTGAGGCAAGGGTCTTGCGAGGTGCAGGGTTCTCGTCAGGCTGGGGGTCAGGGTGTAAACACCTTCTCCATCTCGCGTCGAAATTTCACCGCTTGATTTTTCGTGTCGATTGCAACGTCTTTCCAGGTCACCTGTTTGCCGACCGCAACATCGCGCACCAATTTTACTTTGTGCGCGAGCCCGATAGGCAGACCACCCAGTCGCTTTGAATCCACAGCGGGCATCAATTTTCCGTTAACGGTATAGCCACCTTCGCCGTCGAGCAGTTCCCCCGCCTTAAGGTCACGCTTGGCGGTGGCCACGCAATCACCGCGCCAGGCATCGGGCGCACCCGTCGGCTCGCCACGCACCGCCGCACTCGCAACGCTGATGCCGAGTTCCAGACCGATCAGATGAAAAGGTTTGTACATCGACGAGTAATTTCCGGTGTCATCGGTGACGAGCCCGTATTCCTTGAAGCACCGCTTCACATAATCGGTATCGGCGGCAAAGGTCACATAAACACCCCAGCGAAGGTCGCGAAACACCGGACGGCCATCGCGCTCGACTGAGGAAACAACTTCCACCTGCCCACGATGATGCAATTGTCCGCCATCAACAACGGGTTTCAGCAGCCGCGCCAGATCATCCACACCACAAGGCGGAAACTCAAGGCCGCCGGGTGCTGGCGTGAGTCCGGTGGCGTTGGCTACCGCGGCCATCTCAATGGCGCTCTTGGTGCCGTCGAGGAAGGAGTTGAACATCTGCGCATTGAAGTCGCCGCCTGCCACTGTTTCTGGCGAAAAACCGTAGTGACCCCAGACGGTGTCGGGCGTTGAGGCGTGGTAGGGCGGCAGATACTTGGTGCCCTTGCCCGCCGCGACGACTTCAAATCC
>JBKJMK010000263.1:0-6583 GCA_046596005.1 Usitatibacteraceae bacterium
TGGCGGGACAGGAAACCATCGCGCCGTACGTTCCCGCGACCGAAACACCGGAAGCTGTTGCGCATTATCCGGACATGGCTGAAGTCAAAGGCCAGGCGCACGCCAAACGCGCGCTGGAAATTGCGGCGGCCGGTCGCCACAGTGTGCTGATGATCGGTCCGCCCGGCACAGGCAAAACCATGCTGGCCTCGCGGTTTGCGGGCATCTTGCCGGAGATGACCGATGCTGAAGCACTCGAGGCCGCTGCGGTGCAAAGCCTCGCCAGCGGAGGCTTTAACGTTGCGCAGTGGAAGCGGCGTAATTTTCGTTCACCACACCATACCGCGAGCGGTGTGGCGCTGGTCGGTGGTGGAAGCAATCCGAAGCCCGGTGAAATTTCGCTGGCGCACCAGGGCGTGCTGTTCCTGGATGAGCTGCCCGAATTCGACCGCAGTGTGCTTGAGGTATTGCGCGAGCCCCTGGAGTCCGGGCGGATTACGATTTCGCGTGCGGCGCGGCAAGCGGATTTTCCTGCCGAGTTTCAATTGATTGCCGCGATGAATCCCTGTCCCTGTGGCTACCTGGGCCATTACATGAATAAGTGCCGGTGCACGCCGGATCAGATTGCCCGCTATCGCAACAAAATTTCCGGCCCGCTGCTTGATCGTATTGATCTCCAGATTGAAGTGCCCGCGTTGCCCCATCTGGAATTGGTCAAGGCGGCCAAGGGTGAGTCAACTGAAATTATCCGGCAGCGAGTAAATACCGCTTATGGTGCACAGCTTTCCCGCCAAGGCAAACCAAACGCGAAGTTATCGCCCAAAGAGATCGATGTGCAATGTAAACCTACCGCGGCGGGCGAAGAATTGCTCAAAACCGCAATTCAGCGCTTGGGTTTGTCGGCACGTGCCTATCACCGCGTGCTGAAAGTGGCGCGCACGATCGCCGATCTGGCGGGAAGTACAGAGATTGCCACTGCGCACATTGCCGAAGCGATTCAGTACCGTAAGCTGGATAAGGGGTTGGGATAATCGTGGAGCCGCATAAATTTATCAGACGCTAGCATGGGCGCGGATGGCAGGATGAAAGTTCTCCGAAAGCCGCGCCAATGCTAGTTTCTCTGGAAATATTTCACTTGGCTAGCCGCGCGCTCACGAGATGGTTGGCCGATGCAGCGGTCGGCGCGAAGAAAGATTTTTAGCAGTCCCCGGTCACCTATGAAGAACAACCACGCCCATCACCAAACGCCCCGCTGGCTACTCGCCTTGCTGCTGGCAGCAATCGCGACGATTGGCCCGTTCGCGGTGGACACCTACATGCCCGCATTTGGCGGTATGTCACAAGACCTGCAGGCAACAACACTGGAAATGCAGCAGACGCTTTCGGTATATCTGGGCGCATTCGCGTTCATGTTCTTGTTTCACGGCGCGCTCTCCGATAGCTATGGCAGGAAGCCCGTCATCATCGTGGGCCTCAGCGTTTTCGCTATCGCTTCAGTTGGTTGCGCGCTTTCGCAAAATATCGGGCAGTTGATTCTTTTTCGTGCCCTGCAAGGCGCTTCAGTAGGCGCCGGGATGGTAGTTGGCCGCGCCATGATCCGCGATCTTTTCGACGATACCGAAGCACAGAAACTGATGTCGATGGTGACGCTATGGTTCGGCTTGGCCCCCGCAGTCGCACCAATTTTGGGCGGACACCTGTACACCTGGTTTGGCTGGCAATCGATTTTCTGGTTCATGGCCGTATTCACGCTAATCCTCATCGTGATGAGCCATTTCGGCTTTCACGAAACATTGCCCGAAGAACGACGGCATTCGTTCCGGCCGCGCCCGCTGTTGCTCGGCTATCGCGAAGTTGGCGCGTCGCCGAAGTTTTTGCTGCTTTCCCTCGCAGTAGGCCTTAATTTCAACGGCTTTTTTCTCTACATTCTTTCTGCCCCGATTTTTCTTCCCGAACATCTGAAACTGGGGCCACAGGAATACGCCTGGTTATTTTTACCCGGCATCGCCGGCATCATGACGGGCGCATTTATGTCAGGACGCGCGGCGGGCCGACTAAAGCCGGCGCAAACGGTGGCACGTGCTTATGTCTTTATGTGCACGGCGGCAGTAGTGAATCTTGCTTATGGCCTGTTTTTTCCTCCCCAGTTGCCCTGGGCAGTCATGCCGATCTTTTTTTATGCACTCGGCAGTGCAATGGCGATGCCGAGCATCTCGTTGCGGGTGCTGGATCTGTTTCCCACGCGGCGTGGCATGGCAGCGTCGTTGATGGGATTTGTCTCGGGAATCATCAATACCATCGTGGCAGGCGTCGTTTCCCCCGCAGTTTCGCATTCTCCAAAATGGCTGGCGGTGGCCATGGTCGCCATCCTGGCGTGCGGGCTACTTTGCTGGCTTGGGTATTTGCGCCTTTCGCGCACTTCATTTTCACCGCGCGACAAGGTTCTCGAGGCTTAGTCAATCGCTTTGTCTGCACCATGTTTCGCGCGTCATCAACAACAGCACGACCGCGACAGCGCCCCAAATCAGCATCAGCGAAAAACCTTGCTGGTAAGACGCCAGATCGAAGACCCGTTTGCCATCGAGTGCGTTGCCCGCCCAGGCGCGGTCCAGAATGATGCCCACCAGTGGCTGCATATACATCGGCCCCTGAATGACACCCATATTGGCAACCCCGGAAACTGTGCCGGCTAATCGTGCCGGACAGGACTCCTTGGCGAAAGCAAAGCTCAGGATGAAGCACGCGCCAAAAAATCCGATATTAATCATGAGCGCAACCAACAACGCATAAGGCAGTTTTGGCACGTAAATAAGCGTTGCCCACAATACCAACGTTATCGCCATACCCCCGATAAAGAGCGGCTTGCGACGGCCGATGCGGTCTGAGACGGCGCCATAACTCAAACTGCCGACGGCCCATGCCACCATCATGATCGAACACAGCCCCGCCGCATTCGTCGCGGAAAGTCCGTAATGGGTGGTCAAAAACGGCACGCCCCACAAGCCCGCGAAAGTGAGAATGATTGAACTTGGCGCGCCCGCAATGAAAAACAGCAAATAGACGTTGCGATTCCGGAATGCCTCTTTAAGCCCCGCAAAAATGCCTGTACCTGATTGGGTGAGTTCACGCGCATGGTCGGCATAACTATCGTAGCTGCGCGCCACCGGGTCATCACGCACAATGAACCAGGTAAGTATGCCGAGTAGCATGGTGACCGCTGCACTTACCCACATCACACCGCGCCAGCCGAATTCATCCACCATCATCCGCAGCGGCGCACCTGCAAACACCGCACCAAACACACCAACCGCGAGTGCCATGCCGGAGGCCAACGCAAATTGCCGGGCAGGCATCCAGTGGCTGGCAAGCTTTAACATTGATACGAACGCAACGCCCACAGAGCCACCGATCAGCAGCCGTCCTAAATTTGCAGTCCACGTATCAGGCGCGACCGCGAACACGGCTGTGCCGATACTGGCGACGGCAGCGCCGACGGTTAGCAACACCCGCGGACCGAAGCGGTCTGCCAACAGACCTGTCGGTATTTGCATTGCCACGTAGCTGTAAAAATAAAATGCCGAAAGGTTGCCAAGTGCCGCCGCCGTCAGCCCAAATGCATCTGAGAGCTCCACCGTGATGACCGCAGGCGCAACGCGCTGATAAAAACCGATGAAGTAAAGTGCGGCACCCATACCCCACATGGTCCAGGCAATTGCCAGAGGCGGATGATTGTCGCGATTTGAATGCAACTTAAGCTGCGCCAGTGGTTAGCCTGCGCTCACGTACGTACAAGAAGGCGGGTAGCGCAAACGACAAACCGATGAAAATATTCGTTGCCATGAATAGCCACCAATAGCGAATATCGACCCGTCTGGACTCGGCAAACACGAATGGCCAGAACACCAGGCAGGAAATCGTGAAATCGGCCAATGTCGCCGCCGCGATTGGATTTCCCCATGCAAGCGAAAGTGCGGAAGAGGATCCTGGAACGTACGCCAGATAGCCAAAGAAAGTTGCATACGGCACGATAGCGCCAATGATGGCGGCGATGAGATAGAAGGTTTTCATTGGACGATCGAGACGTACTGCCGTCGACTGGTCGCTAAGTATTGTTGCGCTAAACCTGTTCCCACGGCAGCCCCGCGTGTCGCCAACCGCCAAGTTTTCCGCGCTGGTGATTTTCGTCGAGATCGCCCTCGAAGCCCTCAAGGACGTTGGTTACATTCGAAAATCCTGCTGCTTCCAGTGCCAAGCCGGCGTCAACGCTACGGTTACCCGAACGACAAATGAGCACTACCGGGCGATTGGTGGAATGACCAACCGCTTTTTTAACCTGTCCGACAAAATGCGGATTGATATCCCATTCCGGGCCGTCGTTCCACGGGATCATCAGCGCCCCGACGGGATGTCCAACGAACAGGAATTCCATTTCGCTACGGCAATCAACGAATACGGCGGTCGGTTCTTTCTTGAGAAATTCGGCCGTTTGTTGCGGGTTCAGGTGATCCATTGTGGGTCCGTTTTTGATCTGCATGGCAGTTTGCTATTTTCATTATAGCGACACACGGCCAGATGCCTTGGCGAGGCTGACTAGTCAGTGCGATAATTAACCACGATTTCAGGAGTGTAAAAACATGAATGCCCCCGACGCTTTTCTCGCCCGCGACGCCGTCATTTCGCAACACGCAGACCGCTTGAACGAGCAGGTGATTGCATGGCGACGCGATCTGCACGCCAATCCCGAATTGGGGAACCGAGAGTTTCGCACCGGGAAACTGGTTGCGGATCATTTGCGGAAGCTGGGCTTTGACGAGGTCAAAGAAAAAGTTGCCTTCACTGGCGTCGTCGGTGTGTTAAAGGGGGCCAAACCCGGCCCCTGTGTGGCATTGCGTGCTGACATGGATGGCTTGCCCGTCATCGAAGAAACCGACGTACCTTTCAAAAGTCTGGTGCGCACCATGTGGAACGGTGCCGAGGCTGGGGTCATGCACGCTTGCGGCCACGATACGCACGTCGCCATCCTGATGGGCGTGGCCGAGATGCTCTCGCTGATGCGTAGTGAAATTCACGGTTCTGTCAAATTCATCTTTCAACCCGCCGAGGAAATGCCACCCATCGGCGAAGAGGGTGGCGCAAAACTGATGATCGAGCAGGGCTGCATGCAGAATCCAAAAGTCGATGCAATTTTTGGCCTGCACATCACCTCCAAAATGCACACCAACACCATCGGTTACCGTGTCGGCCCATTGATGGCAAGCGCGGATCAGTTCCGTATTTTCATTCGCGGCAATCAGACCCACGGCGCGCAGCCATGGAGCGGCGTGGACCCCATCGTGGTTGGCGCACAGGTGGTGTTGGGCTTGCAGACCATCGTTTCGCGCAAAATGAATCTGACCGAAGAGCCATCAGTGGTCACCGTCGGATCGTTTCAGGCAGGCAATCGTTCCAACATCATTCCCGACGAGGCGAAAATGGAAGGCACCATTCGCACTTTTGACCAAAAGCATCGCGAGGAAATTCACCAGTTCGTCGAGAAAATCACCACCCTGATTGCCGAATCTGGTGGTGCAAAAGCGCATGTGCATATCGCCAAAGGTTACCCGGTCACAGTGAACGACGAATCCCTGACAAACTGGGCGGTACCGGTGTTGAAACGCATCGCGACCGAGGCCAGTGTGGGTGTATGCCCGAAGACCTGCGGGGCTGAGGATTTCGCGTACTACCAGCAGGAAGTACCCGGGGTTTTTTTCTTCATCGGTTGCACGCCGCGCGATCAAGACTGCAAGGCCGCGCCCTCTAACCACAGTCCGCGTTTTTATGTCGATGAAGACGGCTTGAAAGTTGGCGTGAAGTCGCTGGCGGCGTTGGCGCTTGATTGGCTGACTATGAACGCCAAAAATGCCTGAACAAGCGTAAAATACGATTAGCGCCGATTTGCTTCACTTTGCGGGCGCGGGGTTCGTAATATCCCGAAATACGGCTAAAGCGAAACAGTGATTTTTTGTAAGTCGAAAAACCTGTTTGCCATTGGCTTTTGGCGGACAGGTTTTTTTGCTTTGGGACCCGGTCAAAAATTGGGGTTCGCCAAAATGAATCACAGGCGCAGTTACAAACTTCGAAAAGAGAACCGTCGTTACCATGGACCATTCGTCTTCCCTTAACACGACCAGCGCGAACCGGGCCGTACGCACACGCACACTGCTGGATGCGCTTTCGCAGCGCATCCTCGTGCTCGATGGCGCAATGGGAACCATGATCCAACGCTTTAGCCTCACCGAATCCGAATATCGGGGGGAGCGCTTCGCCGCCTGGAAAAGTGATCTGCGCGGCAACAATGACCTGCTTACGCTGACCCGCCCGGAAGTTATCCGCGAAATTCACGGCCAGTATCTTGCTGCCGGCGCAGATATTCTAGAGACCAATACCTTCAATTCAACCGCGATTTCCATGGCTGACTATCACATGGAGTCTCTGGCCTACGAGTTGAATTTCGAGGGTATTGGTCTCTAGAATATCTGCGCCGGCAGCAAGATACTGGCCGTGAATGTCGCGGATAACTTCCGGGCGGGTCAGCGTAAGCAGGTCATTGTTGCCGCGCAGATCA
>JBKJMK010000015.1:0-9057 GCA_046596005.1 Usitatibacteraceae bacterium
GATGGCGATAAGTGCCAGAATCGCGACGGCGACTGAGGTTTCATTGCCCGTCGTGTAAGCAACGATTTCGGCACTGATGGCGGCCGCACCAGATACCGCCATCAGTAGCCACTGGCGTCTGGCGATGCCAGGGGCGTCCATTTCGCTACCGGCAGCGCCAGTCCCGGCACTCGAGCCGTCGCCAGCCAAAGGTACACCGGCCATGCCGATGTCAGTCAACGCGGCGTCAATTGATGCGGTGTCGGTCAGCGTGTGATTGACCGTCAGTACCCGATTGATCAAATCAAAATCCAGCCCGACGATCCCTGGTTTGCCGTCAACGGCTTTACGGATCAGGGCCTCTTCGGTTGGACAGTCCATTTTCTGGATCTTGAGACGCAGTATCTTCGTTCCAGAAGGCAAAACTGGCGCTGCCGTCATCGCTGGCGGGTTGGCAGCGGGGGCAGGGCAGTCGTCGTCGTGTTGATGTTCGGCCATATCAAAATATCCTCAATGAGCGAACATTGGGAACCTTGAAGCCGCTACAGGGTCAAGTGTTTTATGCGGTTGGCGAAAAACCGGAGTTTAGATATGAAGATCGGCGAACTAGGACAGCGAACGGGTGTGGATGTCGAAACCATCCGCTATTACGAGAAGGTCGGCATCCTGCCTGAACCGGCCAGGACCGAAGGCAATTATCGGCACTACAACGAGCAGCATGTGGATCGGCTGAGCTTCGTGCGCCACTGCCGGGCACTTGACATGACGCTCGATGAAATTCGCGTGTTGCTGCAGTTTCGCGACACACCGGAATCGAACTGCGGGGAAGTCAATCAACTTCTGGACGAACACATCGGCCACGTGACCACACGAATCGCTGCGCTGACGGGACTCGAAAAAGAACTAAGAAAATTGCGTCGGCAGTGTCGGAAAACACAGAAGGCGAAAGATTGCGGCATTCTCGTGGGGATCAGTCACAGCCAAACGGAGAGCGTAAACAAAAGCAGCAAGCGACATATTGCCGGGACGCATTGAGATAGATCGCCATTTGGCGCGGCTTTCAGGTGGAAAATGCCCCGAAAAGCGCACCAATAATTGAGTTTCACTTTTTCAGTTGAATTTCCGCCACGCTTCCTGCTGACTTGGTGCGCCGGTGATTTTTGGTGCTCGGTGAGATGCAGGCTTATTAAGGCGCGGCGCATCAAACCGTGAGCAAGATAGGCTCCAGCGCATCCCCTTTCGCCATTACGCGTCCAATCGCCACCGTCCTGGTATAGCCCAGTGCGTGCAATTCAGCAATACACGCATCGACCCGATCCGCAGGGATGCTGGCCAATAGTCCCCCCGCCGTCTGCGGATCAAAAATCAGCGGGTAGCGCGGATGCTTGACCATGGCCTCCTGATTGCGTAGCGCGCGGCGTAGCCGCACATTGGCACTTTGCAGCGAGCTGACAATGCCGGCGGCCACGCATTCCTCGGCGCCGTCCAGCAGCGGCAATGCGGAGAGATTCAATTCCGCATCCACTTCCGAAGGGCGTGTCATCTCCACCAGGTGGCCGAGCAGGCCAAAGCCCGTGAGATCGGTGCAGGCGGTGGCACCATACTTGAACAGACATTGCGCCCCCAGTCGATTGGACACCACCATCGATTGCAGCGCCGCATCGATCCAGCGGCCTTTGGCGGCCAGACGTGCGTGCGCCGCAAACAAAGTGCCGGTGCCAATGGGTTTGGTTAGAATCAGCACGTCGCCGGGCCGCATGCCGCTCTTGCGCAAGATTTTGGCGGGGTCGTCGTCAATCAAGCCATTGACGGCGAATCCCAGCGCCAATTCCTTGCCTTCGCCCGTGTGTCCACCCACCAGCGCGCAATTGGCGTCGTTCAAGATTTCAAGCGCGCCCGTCATCATCTGAAACAACACATCTTCAACCTTTGACTCCAGCCCAGAGGGGACGGTGACTACGGCCGTGGCCGATTGCGCCTCCGCGCCCATCGCCCAGATGTCCCCCAGTGAATGATTGGCCGCCACTTTTCCGAAGATGTACGGGTCATCGATGAAGGAACGGAAAAAATCCACCGAATGCACCATCGCCTTGCCCGGCGGCACGCGCACCACGGCGGCATCGTCAGGGTCTTTGAGGCCAATCACGACATCATCCCGGTCGACCGGATGCAGGTTGCTTAGCGCCCGGGACAGCACCGTGGCACCGACCTTGGCACCGCAGCCACCGCAGCGCATGGCAATCGCGGAGATTGCCTGCAGGGATTCCTCTTGACTTAGCTTGACCGTGTGGGTCGCCGAAGTCGTTGCGGGCGGCACGCTGGTGTCCATCGGCGTCAAGTCCTGAAACTTGGTCATGAAGCGCCGGTCGATCCAGTCTTTCCATTGCCAGACTGCTGTCCCGGCAAAATGAAGCCATCCGCGCGAGGCCACCGCGTATTTATCGCCCGTGCTGATCAGGGCCAGCCAGGTGCGCTGCGGATGATAGGGCACCAGCGGCGTGCCCCCCACCGCCCGTCGCAGATTTGCCGTGAGCGGAACGCCCTGTCGCACGGCAAACACGCCAGCTTTTTCAAGCTTGTAGTTGATCATGCTGGCGATATCGCCTGCGGCAAAGATGTTGGGGTCGGTGACGGTCTGCAAAGTGTCTGTCACTTTGATAAAGCCAACGGCATCCAGGTCGAGGCCCGTATCGCGCAGCCACGGGGCACCGCCGGCGCTGGTGACCCAGGCAATTTCGTCGGTGGCCAATACTTCGCCCGTGGCCGTTTGCAGACGGCCCGCGAACACTTCGGTGACGCCCGCGTTGCGATGCATCACCACCCCGCGCGCAGCCAGCACGGCGTCGAAGCGCTTGCGCACGCTGGCGTTGTGTGTCGGCAAGATATTTGCTGCGTCGGTGAGCAAATGGAAAACGAGATCGTCGGGGTGTCGTCCCGATTTTTGCATTTCGTTACGCAGACGAAATTGCATGGCGAGCAGCAACTCGACACCGCCCGCTCCCGCCCCCACGACGGCAATGGTCAGCTTGCCGACATGATGTTGCACACGCTCGAGCAATGCCAGCCAGCGGTCGTTGAAACGCTGGATCGGCTTGACCGCCACCGTATATTCAGCCGCGCCCGGGACTTGCCGCAACTGTGGCGTGGAGCCAATATTGATCGAGAGCTGGTCATAAGGTACCGGCGGGCGGTTGCGACACAGCACCTTCTTGTTGATGCGGTCCAGCCCAATCACCTCGTCGCGGTAAAGCCGTGCGCCGGCAAACACCGCAAGTCGACTCAAATCGATGTGCACCTCGTCGTAGTCGTAATGCCCCGCCACATAGCCGGGCAACATGCCGGAATAGGGTGTGTGCATGTCCGTACAAATGAGGGTGAGACGGACGCCGGGGATCGGTTTCATGCCAAAACTCTTGAGCACTCCCACGTGGCTATGGCCGCCACCGACCAGCACGATGTCTCTCAGAATGGGTTGATCAGGTGTCTGCATTTTTCGGTTTCTTATTCAGATTGATAAATCGTTCAGTGGTCATGCCGAAACGAGGAGGAATTTTATACGTACTCATGAGCGGCCCGATTAAATTTGCCTTTGACATGCTAGGCTGGCTTTATCACATGACTCTCGGGCATATTGACGAACCATGAAAACCGCTTCCGGCATTTCAGGCGGTTCCTCCATCGTGATCAGGAATCGTACTGTAGCGACCCTTCTGGGCTTGTTGTTGGCTACATTGAGTTCTGGCTGCGTCTGGCTCGACTTAAAGCAGCGGCAGATGATTTTCAATCCGACCACCGAAATTGCGGGTACACCCGAGGACTTCGACCTCCGGTATGAGGAAGTTTGGGTCCCGGTAACGGCCACCACCTTGCAGGGACATGCAACCGAGCGCCTGCATGGCTGGTGGATTCCCGCCGCTAACCCGCATGCCCCGGCCATGCTTTACCTGCACGGGAACGGTTGGAATATTGGTGATAGCGCCTACAACACCGCCCGCCTGCAGCGCATGGGTTTTTCGATTCTCGCCATCGATTATCGCGGCTTCGGCAGGAGCGAAGGCGGGTTTCCCTCCGAATCGCAAGTGTATGAAGACGCACAGGCGGCGTGGGCGTACCTGAAGTCGCGCGAGCCGGATGCCCGCAAGCGATACATCTATGGCCATTCGCTTGGCGGTGCCGTCGCCATTGACCTCGCGGTGAAAAGCCCGGACGCGGCGGGACTCATTGTCGAAAGCTCGTTCACTTCCATGCTCGACATGGGTCGGCGCGGTGCCTGGCTGCAGCATTTGCCGCTGGATTGGATCGTCACGCAACGCTTCGACTCACTGGCGAAGATCGGCAAGCTCAGGATGCCCGTGCTATTCATTCACGGTACTGTGGACAACGTCGTTCCAGCGGAAATGAGCCAGCGACTTTACGAGGCCGCCCCACAGCCGAAACAATTGGCGCTGATTCCGAATGCTGGTCATAGCAGCATCGCCGTGGTCGGACTGGCGCAGTACCGGTGGGCCGTGCAGGCGTTCGTGCGTTTGGTCGGATTCAGGCAGCATGAAGGCGGTGTCAACTGAGCTGACGACGCATGAACCAAAGGACAACAGGCGGTAGGAGCAACCACTGCAGCGTTGGCAATAGCCCGATGCCGAGCAGTGGTACGACTGGCATCGTATCGGCATACGTCCAGCGACCGAGCGGCCCGGTGGCCAACCATTCAAACACCACCGTTATTACAAAGCCTGTCAATGTAAAGACTGCTATGTCCCGCCGGCGGGGCTCTAAAAACCAGGCGCGCGATCGGTTGCCCATCGCGACTCCCCAGAATGCAACCAGCATGATGGCGACGTCACCTGCTGTGGCGCGTGTGCATGTTTTAATTGCGTCCCAGTGAGGCGCGTCGGACATACCGGCGAAGAATGGCGTCTGCCATATCTCCCAGACAAAGTTCAGCAGGAAGGAAAAAATGACGATGTTCACTTCCGGCATCTGCAGAATACCGCGCCGCACTTCTGGGTGAAAGTTGCTGTTCGTACTGTTCATGAACGCGCTCCGAATTGATCTCAACACAGCCAAGTTACCTATAGAGATGGCAGTTTTTCGACCGATATTGCTGTCATCTCAAAGCGAGGGCTCATGAGGCGAGAGAAATCATTGATTCGCGAATTTCTGCCTTGTTGGCGGTGCTGGTTCGATGACTGAAACATCACGTTCATTTATCAACTGGGGATGCTGCGGCTCGAGAAGTCGTCCCACCGTAAGATAGCTGGTGCCCGCGTGCCACGCACCTTTGAATTCCAGTTCCTCGCACTGCGCTGCCAACCGTGCACAGGGGTTGGCCAAACCGTGAAACGTTGTCAGATAGCGGCGGCCGCGCCACATGAGGAAAAGGTTGACTGGCCAGCCCCACCACCACGACAGTGTTCGCGCTCCCAGTACTGCTATACGTGCGCCAGACTTCGAAAGCTGACGGATGCGAGCGATGGCGTCGGGGGACTGTAATACATCATGCGTGAAGGAGCATAAGACTGCGTCGGCGGCGAAAGGGCGGGATACCCTACGCACATCCGCAGTGACAATTTCGGCATGAGTAATTCCCGCGTCTTCCAGCCTTTGACGGGCAATTCCTGCCATCTCAGGGGACTGTTCAATGCCTAATACGCGCCCTGTCGGCCCGACTTGCCGCGCCATCGTGACCACCGTGCTGCCGGTACCACAGGCAACATCAAGCACCCGTTCTCCCGGTTGCAGTGCAAGGGCCTGTATGGCCAGTGCGCGCAACGGCTCGATGCGCCAGCAACTGGCGTCATACTCGCGCGCCATCTTCCGGTAACGTTCGATGGCCAGTGCCGAATTGGGACCGGCGCGAAGGTCATCAATGAAGTCAATACCAGGCATACTCGCCCCCTGACAGTTTCCTTATACCCGCTTTGTTATCCAAGATTTCTTTCACAATGGGTCGAGCACGCACATGAGTTTTCCAGTTTTCACTGTCGACGTCGGTCATTTTTATTTTCTGCGAACCTAGGGCAGATTTGGCAAACGCTGCCCGAATCTCCGGCAACATCTGCAAAGCGGCCTGCTCGCCGGCCGCGATTAAATGTGCCCGATCGGCAAACGTAAACTGCCCCGATGTCTTGCGGAGCGCGGGTGCCACGACCAGATCTGCACCGGCCTTCTCATATTCCTTTAGCCGGTGTACGGATACGGCGAATGCCTGAAACATCACACCGGTGGCGCTGTACACAAACGCATCCTCCGGCGGGTAAACAACGTCTACCGCGATGACGATTGCCGCGCCCAGCTCGCGTGCCGTCGCCACCGGTAGCGGGCTCGAGATCTGGCCGTCTCCGTAATACTTGCGGTTAATATAAACCGGTGAGATGACCCCGGGAACGGCGCTCGACGCCAATACCGCCAAACCGGCATCCCCTGAATTGAACGCCACTGGCCTGCCGGTCGCCAACTCAGTGGCCACCGCCGCAAAAGGTATTGGAAAGTGCTGAATGAGGTGATGCTTCAGTCGTGCATCAAGAAAGCGATGTAGTTTGTCGCCCCGCACGAATCCTAATTCGCCAGGCAGAAACCCGAGCCCGGGCCACACGAAATCGGTAAACACCGACCGGTCCATCTGCGCGACGGCCGAATCCAGTTCCGCCGCAGACAGTCCGGAAGCATACAGCGCCCCGACGATACTCCCTGCGCTGGTGCCCACAATGATGTCCGGCCGCAAACCGTTTGCCTCCAGTACCTTGATGACACCAACGTGGGCAAAGCCACGTGCGGAACCGCCGGAAAGCACCAGCGCCACCGGCAGTTTGCCAGTCGGCAATGTCCTGGCAACGATTGTGGCAGGTGGATTGTCGGTCAGCGCGGGGGATCGAAATGTCGCACAGCCCGCAAGCAGGCACACCACTGTCAGTGCACCGGCAGCAGAGATCGAGGTGTAACCCCACCGGTGAAAAATCGAATGTATGCTAAGCAGTGTCGATGACATGATTGCCTCCGTGCGTAACGTAGCTCGACTTGCCATTCGAAACAGCCCGCCGCCGCAGCAACAGATATACCGCCGGGATGACGAACATCGACAACAGCGGCGCGGTGATCATGCCACCGACCATCGGAGCCGCAATGCGCTGCATAACTTCCGAACCGGTGCCGCTTCCCCACATGATCGGGATGAGGCCGGCAATGATGACGGCGACCGTCATCGCTTTCGGCCGCACCCGCAAGACTGCACCTTCTCGGATGCCCTCCATCAGTCCGGTGAGATCGTTGCGGCCTTGCGCCAACCGTTTATCCCAAGCCTGGGTGAGATAAAGCAACATAATCACGCCGAACTCGGCCGACACGCCTGCCAGTGCAATGAAGCCCACCGCACTGGCTACCGACATTGCATATCCGAGCAGATACATCAGCCACAGACCGCCGACCAGTGCGAACGGCAATGTGGCCATGATGAGCACCGCCTCGTCGAAGCGCTTGAAGGTCATGTACAACAACACGAAGATGATCAATAACGTGAACGGCACCACGATCTTCAGCTTGGCTTTGGCGCGTTCCAGGTATTCGAACTGTCCCGACCATGCAATCGAGTAACCGGGTGTGAGCTTCACCTCTTTGGCTACCGCCTGTTGCATATCTTTCACAGCCGATTGCAGATCGCGGCCGCGTATATCCACGTAAACCCAACCGGATGGTCGCGAGTTTTCGCTTTTGAGCATCGGCGGGCCATCGGTGATCTTGACCTCCGCGACGGCAGACAAAGTGATCTGTGCGCCGCGCTCGGTGACGATGGGCAGATTGCGAATGTTCTCCACCGAATCGCGAATCTCGCGCGGATAGCGCACGCTGATCGGGAACCGCTGCAATCCCTCTACGGTCTCGCCGATGTTATCGCCACCGATTGCGGCTGACACCACGCTTTGCACATCCGACAGATTCATGCCGTAGCGTGCAGCCGCCAGTCGGTTGATGTTGACATCGATATAGCGGCCACCGGTGAGCCGCTCGGCCAGAGCAGAAGTCACCCCCGGCACATTCTTCACCACGCGCTCCACGTCGCTGGCAATGCGATCAATCTCCGCAAGACTCGCACCCGATACCTTTACGCCGACGGGGCTCTTGATGCCCGTTGCCAGCATGTCGATGCGATTGCGAATCGGCGGAATCCACAGATTAGCCAGCCCTGGCAATTTCACCGTTCGATCGAGTTCTTCCACCAGTTTTTCCGGGGTCATGCCGGCGCGCCACTGTTCGCGCGGCTTGAACTGGATGGTGGTCTCGACCATCTCCAGCGGCGCGGGGTCGGTGGCGGTTTCGGCGCGACCGATCTTGCCGAAAACCCGCAATACTTCCGGCACCGTCATGATGAGCTTGTTGGTTTGCTGCAGAATCTCCGCCGCCTTGCCGCTGGATAGCCCCGGCAACGCGGAAGGCATGTACAACAGATCGCCTTCATCCATCGGCGGCATGAATTCGCCACCAATTTGTGAGGCCGGGTAGGCAGTGGCAAGCAGGATAACGACCGCAACCGCGAGTGTGACTTTGGGAAACGCCAGCACTTTATCCAGCATCGGTCGGTACACGGCGATAAGAAATCGATTCAGGGGGTTCTTATGCTCGTCGGGAATCTTGCCGCGAATCAGGTAACCCATCAGAACGGGAATCAAGGTTACCGCAAGCCCGGCGGCGGCGGCCATCGCATAACTCTTTGTGAATGCCAACGGCGAGAATAGGCGGCCTTCCTGCGCTTCCAGGGTAAACACCGGGATGAACGACAGCGTGATGATCAAGAGTGAAAAGAAAAGTGCGGGGCCGACTTCCGCCGCCGCATCGCCAATGACGCGCCACTGGTCCTCTCCGACGAGTTTCTGCTCAGGATGCTGGTGATGCCACGCCTCGATATGCTTGTGCGCATTCTCGATCATTACGACGGCCGCATCGACCATCGCGCCGATGGCTATCGCTATGCCGCCCAGCGACATGATGTTGGCATTCACGCCCTGGTAATGCATGACGATGAACGCCATCAATATCCCCAGCGGCAACGAGACAATGGCGACCAGCGCCGAGCACAGGTGAAACAGA
>JBKJMK010000028.1:0-11018 GCA_046596005.1 Usitatibacteraceae bacterium
TGCGACGCTGAATGAGCTCACGCCCGAAGCGTCGCACTGTCGTGCAGCAGTCGGCGGTGACGCCGACGGATGCATTGCGATGCAAACTGGGATAGCTTCATTGTGGGGGCGTCAGCAGTATTTGGCGTCGCCGCGTTGCACGGTGGCAGCAGGGTGAGCTCACCCGGTACCATGGCCCAGCGGCCGATCGCGAGCACCAGTAGCGTTGCCCGTTTGGACGCGAGCGCCGCACGCGCGCACCGTCGCCCCTCGGCTTGCCGCTGCCTTCCCGCCACGATCAGCGCCTTGGCGAGGGCAGGGTCGCCAAAACCATCGAGCAGTACCGGCAGGTTGTCCATCAGCAGCACATCCCAGTCGCGCACGTCGCCCAACGTGCCCGCCAGCCATTTCACTTCTGCGCTAATCGCGTCCGCGTTTGCCGGCTTGAAGATTCGTATCGCCGAGCGCAAACGCCGCATTGCTATGCGCAATTGGTGGATATATTCGGGCGCATCGCTGTTGAGTGCGCCGTCGACGTTGGCAACATAGTGCGCAAGGCTGGAGACTACGATGGTTTGCAGTGCCTGTTGCGGCGTCCAATTGCGCTTGAGTTCGATCGCACCGGCACGCCTTGCTTCGCGTGGTTCGGGTCGAAATAGACGGTACCCGCGTTCGGCTTTGCTGATATTTTCCGGTCTCAACGAAATATGTGCCGCAAGTGCCGTGGCGACATCGAATACTGCTGCGGCGCTGCCTTCCAGCAATTCAATCTCGACTTCGGTAATGGACGATTCACTGTCCCCGCAACGAATGACGCCCTGGTCAAGCGCCACTTCAACCTGTTGCCCCGGAGAGACTTCTACCCGCCAAGTGGTTCGATTGAATTCAGTCGTGAATACCGGCTTGAGCGTCAGGTGCATTTGCCTGCTATTGGGAAGTGCTGCCAGCGGCGTCTCGCAAAACAGCGAGAGATCGAGTTGCGGCGCGTGAAGTGGATACTCCCATTCGCCGCGCTGGTGCAATCCGCCGACCGCCGGCCCCGCAGTCTTCAGTGTTTGCAGCCACCTGCCTCCCGTCTTTCGTAAACGCAGGGCCATGGCATGCTGTTCCAGCACGAGGCCGGGCGTGTCGAAGTAGGCGTTGAACACCTTGCGACGCTTAGGTCCATCAAGGCCTTTTTCGCGCAGTAGCGGGAGCCTGCGAAACGCGGCGGCATCGACGGGATCAATCGTCAGCCTGAGTTCGATTTCGCATGCCCTATCCATGTCCACTAATCTCACCAATCAAACGGGAACCTGTGTTGTTGAAAATGGGGCATTGCTGCGACCAAGTCAGGTTTTTCCGAGGACAAAATATGAAACTCCATAATCCACGGGCGCTTTCAGCAATTTCAGGCCTGGCAGCCGCGCCGATGCTGGTTTTTGACTAACCTGCCGCAGAATTTCCCTAAGCCGCAAGCCGCCTTCTATCGTCCCGCATCGCACGGACGCGGTCATGATTCTCCAGCGCACCATCGTACTGCGCCTTGACCACCGGGCGCACGTCCGCCGGTAGATCCTGCTCCAACGCGCGTCTATAGGCTTTGGTCGCGGCGTCTTCGGCGCGTTCACATTCTTCCAGCACCGCCAGGTCGCTGTTGCTGCTCATGGCTGCGCGCAGGTTGAGCCAGGCGCGGTTGGCAGAGCCCGCGATGGAACCAAGCTGCTCGGGGGTTCCGCCGTAATGCTTCACGATTCGATCCAACGTCTGCACGGCCTCGCGGCAGCGTGTCGCGCAAATCGTGAAATAGGCGCGTAGCGCCGCGTCCTTGGCGTCGTCGGCGCAGTCGGTGAATCCGTTGTCGCCGTCGCGCGACGTTTCGATCAGCGTATTCAACGTGTCGATGAGTTCGTTGTTTCCCATGATGTTCTCCAAATTGGCGGCGATGCCGCAGACATCCCGGCCTGGCGGTTCGCCGCCGGGAATTTCACTTGATAATGAAGGTGAAAAGCGCTCACCGCTATCAGACATTGGCGGTGTTGCACGTCAGACAATGAGAAATGTCAAAAGCGGCGTCGCGTTTAAATACGATCAGCGCAATCCCGTGATCACATTTCAATCGCAAGGCACGGCAATTGCGAATGCGCATCCTCGGGTCGCGACCGAAACACTGTATGATGCGCAACCCCTAACTGGATGAACTGCCCCATGCGTGAAGTGGCTCGCTCTTTCTTGGTCTCCGTTGTCTTGTTGCTAGCGTTTTATGGCACCGCGCACAGTGCCCCAGTGTTGTCGGGTCCCGCCACGCAGAATGTCATCGTCTGTCCGTCAGCGACGTCAAAAATTGACGAGCAAAGATTTGTTGCGATTGGCGGAATTGAGCAATGGATCACCATCAACGGAGCCCGCTGTGGAAATCCGGTTGTGCTGTTTTTGCACGGCGGGCCAGGCAATCCGATGAGCCCCTATGCAAGCAATATTTACGGCGCATGGGAAAAAGATTTCACCCTCGTGCAATGGGACCAGCGCGGCGCAGGCAGAACCTTTGGCCGCAATCCCGGCACGGCCGAATCGGCACTCACCATCGAGCGCATGACGCAGGATGGTGTCGATCTGGCGGCGTATCTGGTGCGATATCTGAATACCAAGAAAATTATTCTGGTCGGTGGGTCGTGGGGTACGGTGCTCGGTGTGCACATGGCCAAATCCCGTCCCGATCTGTTTCACGCCTATTTGGGCACTGGACAGCTGGTCAGTAACAAAGAAAATGAGGAGGCCAGCGTTCGGAATGTGCTGTCCCTGGCGCGCGCTGCAGGGGACGCGAAAACGGTGACTACCATCGAAGCGCTTGGTGCGCCGCCCTGGACTAATCCCCGCAACTTTGGAATCTTGCGTCGCGCGACCAGGATTTACGAAGCGAAGGCGTCAGCACCCGCACCCAAATCGTGGTGGGTACCTTCGTCGCTATACGCGACACCTGCGGCGGAGGCTATTTACGAAAGCGGCGAAGAGTATTCGTACCTGCAGTTCGTCGGCCTTAAAGGCAACGGCATGTTATCCAAAGTCGATATGCCCAAACTAGGGCTCGCTTTCGACATTCCCGTTTTTCTTGTTCAGGGTTCCGAAGACCTCGTTACCGCAGCCGAGGTCGCCAAGCGTTACTTCGATAGCATTACCGCACCGCAGAAAGAATACGTGCTGCTGGCAAATACCGGCCACGATCCCAATCCGGCCATGATCGAGGCGCAGTACAACATCCTGAAAACCCGCATCGTCCCGCTGGTGAAATAGGAACATGGAACAAGCCAGGCTGCTTTTTTTGTACACTATCCAAAACCAATGAGGCGTGTAACGATGATGAACGCAAGTGTGTTGCCGATGAACGAAACAACCCAAGCCCCACCTCTACCAGACCGTCTTTCGGCAGACCCGCGCAGCCCTCATCATGTTGCCGCGGTGTTTGAACACGACGTTGGTATTCGTTTCAATGGCAAGGAACGCTCCGATGTCGAGGAATACTGCCTCAGTGAAGGCTGGGTGAAGGTGCCGGTTGGCAAGAAAGTGGATCGTAAAGGCAACTCGCTGTTGATCAAGTTAAAGGGCACGGTCGAGGCGTTTTACCGCTAAAGCGCCGCGACCGGCGTGACCTTGGGTGCCACCGCCACCGAGGTAGCCGAAGATTGTTTTATCGCCTGCGTGACGCGCTGACTGAAGAATGGCGAAGGTCAGTGGCGAACGCCGCTATCATCCATCGCGTTTTGCACGACGGTGTTGGATCGATTGAAGAAAAACTCGAGCATGGCGCGCGTCGCATCGGGACCATTGATATCGGTATACGAACCGTTGGGATCGCCACCTGACCAGGCGTGGCCGGCACCGTGCACCGCCCAGTGTTCCGCCTGCACGTGGCCATTGTCGTCGCGATGTATGCTGCGCGTGTAGCTTCGGCCGTTGCCTGATACACCTTTTTCCACCTGCGGGCCGCCGGTGGAATTCGCGGCGTGGTTGGGCTGGCCCAGTGCGGCCGCCAGCACATGTTCACCATTGCGGGGATGCACGGTGAGGTCTCCGTCCCCATGGAAGACAATCGTCGGTACCGGTCGATCCTGCTGATGGTTTGCAGCGGGTGCCGCACCCGACTTTCTCATGACGGATAGTGCGTCGATCATGTTGCTGGCCGCGCCGCGCGGCAGTCCGGAATGAATGCCGGCTGCGGCAAATATTTCCGGGTAGGCCTCGGCGACGATGGCCGCCATCGCCCCGCCTGCGGATAACCCGGCGATGAACACACGGCTAGCATCAATATCGTGTTGCCGTATGACCGCTTGCGTTGCACCGGCGATCAATGCAGGTTCGCCACTGTCGCGCTGCTGGTGGTTGCGTTTGAACCAGTTCCAGCAACGTGACGGATTGGCGCTTTGTGCTTGTGCCGGGTAGAGCACGAAAAACCCCATCTCGCGCCCGAGTTCATTCATGCGGGTGCCGAGGGCAAAGTCATCAGGGTCCTGGGTGCAGCCGTGCAGCATCACCACCAGCGGAAGTCGTCGCCCCGCGTGATCTGGCGGGATATAGAGTTTGTAGCGCAGCGATTGCAGCGACTGCTTGTACGTTGCCTCGGTGAACTCACCAGGGCCGGGCTGCGCGACAGGTCTGGCTTCAACTGGCGTCGGCGCAGCCGCTGGTTCGACCACCAACGCTTCGCTGTCGGCAGGCTCCACAGTGAAAGATGTTTGTGTTGGTACTTCAAATGCATGACTGCCGGGCGCAACGGGTGTGGCGTCCCATATGACGGACCCGTGCGGCTGCGTGTCGGCGGCATTGGTACGACCAAGCACTGGGCCGGGAACCGTATCTACATCGCTTTTACCACTCAGCGCACGCCGGATTGCAGCCGTCGCGTCACCAAGTCGCCCCATGCGGGTCAGCCTCGTGGCTTCACGCATCAGCGTCTTGAAGTTGCTATTCATTAAATCTTTCTATTCGTGGCGCTGGCGGTAAGAACCTGCGGCGAACCAATGAACGTGCCGCCGTTCACGGTAGCCCAAGCGCCGCGCTACAGGTATTTCCAGGTTGGCTATGCCTACTAAGCCGCAAGCCGCCTTCTCTCGTCTCGCATCGCACGTACGCGGTCATGATTCTCCTGCACACCATTGAGCTGAAGCTGAACTACGGCGCTCGCATCCGCAGGTAAGTCATTTTCCAACGCGTTTCGATAGGCGTGTAGCGCGACGTCTTCGGCACGTTCGCATTCTTCCAGCACGGCCAGGTCGCTGTTGTCGCTGATGGCGGCGCGCAGATTGAGCCACGCGCGGTTGACCGGCGCCAACATGGAGCCCGATGGCTCGGGCGTGCCGCCATAATACTTCACGAGTTCTTCAAGCGTGTGCACGCTCGAACGGCAGCGTGTCGCGCAAATTGTGAAATAGGCGCGGAGCGATGCATCCTTTGCGTCGTCGGCACAAGTGGTGAAGCCGTTGTCGCCATCGCGGGATGTTTCAATCAGGGTGTTTAGCGTGTCGATGAGTTCATTGTTTTCCATGATGCTCTCCATCTCCAGGTTGGCGGCGGTGCCGCGGAAATCCCGACTATGCAGTTTGCCGCCGGGAATATGTATTTAATGATGGGTGCCAACAGTGGCCATCTCCATCAGACATCGCCTACATTGCATGTCAGACATTCGCACCGGGTGAGATGGGGCCAAGTTCACGCCGACTCGTTCATTCGATTGGTCCCATGTGAACAGATCGCCTTTTGGCGTGCTTTCCCAGTCACTTGCGGCCTGCAAGCCGCACCCGTGCTGGTGTTTCGATAGTCGGTTTGTTAAACATTGTCACAAAAGCAATTTTGTGATTTTGTTTACAGATTCTGCGCGGACAAAGGCGGATCGTGGCGGTGTAGTCAGGTGCCTGGGAAGTTTCCATCGGCTCCTGCGATCGATCCGAAAAACAAACTCAGGAGATCCAGAATGAACAGCAACGTAAAATCTGCAGCCAGCCTCATTGCCGTCCTTAGTGTGATTTTTTTTGGCAGCGCCCGTGCTGACACATTGAAACAGACTCGGTCTTCCGTGATTGATGCATCACAGTCAACGGCCACTGCGCCGATTGCCTTCGTTGTCATTGGTGAATCGCAGGACAGCGGTCTGGGTAATTTGCCTGCCACCTATACTGCGGCCGAATTCCAGCGCGCTGCGATGATTGTCGCCGGTGCAAAGCAGGATAGCGGGCTGGGCGATTTGCCTGCCAACTATACGGGAGCCGAATTTCAGCGTACCGCGATGCTGGTCGCCGGTGCAAAGCATGACAGCGGTCTGGGTGATTTGCCTGGCACCTATACGGCAGGCGAATTTCAGCGCACGGCGATGCTTGGCGCCGTCGTTAAGTAGGCAACTGCGTGAAGTGGATGAACCGCTAATCATTTTAGAAAAGGCTTCGGCTCAAGCACTGGCATCCACAACCATTTCCAGCCCGTTTCAGAGTCATTGGCGTCATGTAGTTCGATAGCGTATTTCCCCTTGTTTGCGTTGCGTGTAAGTGATCACGAACACCGACGCGTTTGCGATATTGACCGAACTGACGCCAATTTTTTGACCGTAACGCCGCGCCCTACAGGGACCGTCATCCCTGTGACTGAGGGCGACGGTGCATTTCCAGGTATGGGAACCAATTTCAGCGTCGGGACCTGCGGGCTCTCATATCGGGCCACTTGCCACCAGGCAATTCCTGCCCAGTTTGTTTCAAGCAAATCGTTCCGCACAAAATCGCAACGACCGCACAGCCTGTGCTCAAAATGGTCTTTGGCGGCGGCTGTCAATAGCTAATCCGCGCCTGAACGTAAAAGCGCGCCAGAAATGGCTACCTCGATCAAGGTATCCGGTTGGCTTGACTCCCTCCTCGGTGCGGCGTAATTTCGTATTTTCGTGATGGGCGGCGACGATCCCGTCTGCAATGGCGTGTTTTCAACCTCAGGAGATTGAAATGCAAATTCGGAAAATGAAAGTGACACTGATCGCGTCCGCGATGGTGATTGGACTGGTGGTTTCAGGTGGTGCAGGCGCGGCGGTGGACACCTTTCTGAAGATAGACGGTATTGATGGTGAGAGCGCCGATGATCGGAACAAGGGCGCGAGCGATGTTCTTGCCTGGTCGTTCAGCATGGTCGGTGCGGGCGCAGGCAAGAGGGGGTGTATCCAGGGTCTTGAGGTCATTAAAGCGATCGACTCGGCTTCGCCGCGAATGATTACCAATGCGGCGACGGGCACTGCCGTACCGCGCGCCGTGCTGAAAGTCAGGAAGGCTGGCGAGGCGCGCGGCGAGTACCTTGTCATTACGATGTCGAATGTGTTGATTTCTTCCTATCGCGTCACATCCAACGACGGGCAGAGCGGCCTGAGCGAAAATGTGATCCTCAGTTTTGACCAGATGGATGGTGCCTATCGGAAACAGAATCCCGATGGTTCATTGGGCACAGCGATACCGTGGAGCATCGGGCCTAGCGGCAGCAAGTGCGGCTAATCAACCATTTTCATTTGGTGTCCCATCCCGGTTTAGCGTATTAACGATTGAACGCAGCAGGCTCGAATTAATTTCCGGGACGTACGGTTCCAGAACGCTTTCGAGCCTGGCTGCAGATTACGATGTTTATTGTTTCTCCGCGACGACACGGCCTGCCGCGTTGACATAAACGCGGTAGCGATTGCCGTCCTTGCATGTTGCGATGTGATCGTTGTCTTTTAATTTCTTTGCGCTCATCACATCACCACACGGTAAGCCAAGCAGCGCGATCACTGAGGTGAGATCCTTTAGCAGCGGGACGTCATCCGCAGCACGCGAGTGCCCTGCAAAAAATGTCGATAACACCAAGGCGAGTACCCAACCTTTAATATATTTATTCATGGCATTTCTCCTGAGTAATGCTAAATAGTGGCGAACTTGGCCGGGTCGGCGAGGATGCCCCAGATGGCTTCGCGAGAGGCCACAATCGCGCCCGCCAGCGGCGGGTCGCCATCCTGCAGCAACGCGAGCACCTTCTGAAGCAGCATCTCGTATGGTCGCCGAAGATCGGCAAGCGTGGTCTTGAGCCGTCCCTGGTAGTAGGCCCGGAATTGATCGAGCAAGTCATTGACCTGATTCTTAAGGGCGATTTTTGTGAACACACCAATGGCCTGAGTATCCTTGAGGCGGGCCTCAAGGGATTTCATGTCCAGAGGCGGCGTAGTGGCAGATTTTGCGACCGCAGGGGGGCTTTTCGCGGGCTGTGAAGCAGGCGCGGGAGATGCGTGAGCCTTTGCCGGAGCCGTAATGGAGGGCACGGCGGATTTGACAACAGGCTGCTCCATGGGCTTTGGCACAGGGGGCGCTGTCAACGTTGGATCGGGCGATACAGCTATGATCGGTGCCTCGGCGGCGGCGGCGGGCGGCGGACTCGCCGCGGCCACTGGATCGGTTACCGGAGCAGGCGCGATGGCCGCGCCCTGCACCGGGTCTTTCACAATGATCTCACCTACCGGCGCTTTCTGCAGCCCCGCACAACCCGCCATCAGAAACGCAAAGAGAAGCGCGACGATGTGACCCGCGGGCATCGATTTTTCATTAGCGCAATGCATGTCCGATCTGTCGTTCATAGTAAGTACCAGGTAGAATTTTGTTTGCACATAACGTCGGCGTGCATTTTCGAACGCAGGAAACCAGGTGCACACAGGGAGTATTGCGTGTTAACGCGCGCCACATAATTGAGGTTTACGGGACCATTGTAAATCGATCAAGGTGATCGAATCAGTGTGGTCGATGTATTTCGACGGAAATGGCAGGTGCGTTGATCGCAGGGCCTCAAGTGTTCCACTGCATTTTCGCGATGGCATCGGCGCGCACTGTAGAATGAACACTGCAGGCAATTGCCCCTTTTTGCCCCACTTAGTTCCTACCCAAAATATCATAAGTAGATAGCCGTGAAAAACGAATCGAAGCCGGAAGGCCCCAAAGGCGGCAATAAGCCGGCGAAGGCGCTAGCCAAGGTGCTTGAGCAAAGCGAACGCGTCAAGGACCTCGTCGAGGAGGCCGCCGAAGAGCTGTCGACGGTCAATGTCGTTCTAAAGGCAGAACTAGCGGGCAGCGACCCGCCGCCCGTTGTGCAGGAAGCGATTGAAAAGAGTGAGGTCGTCGAAGAAAAAGTGCAGGAGGCATCTGAACAGCTGGCAGTCGTCAATTCGGCGTTGGAACGTGAAATCCAGGACCGTCATGTGCTGGAATTTCAATACGCGGCGGCCACGGAACAAAAAGAAGCAGCCCGGAATGAATCCCTGCATGATCCGTTAACCGGGCTTCCGAATCGCGCGCTGTTTAACGACCGTCTGGAACAGGGGTTGGCGCAGGCGGAGCGGCACGGTTGGAATTTGGCGGTGATGTTCATAGGCCTGGATAATTTCAACGAAATTAACGACGCATACGGGCACGATGTCGGCGACCGCATTCTTCAAAAAATTGCCGTGCGGCTCATGGAAAACGCTCGCAGCGACGACACCAGCAGCCGCCACAATAGCGCCGAATTCCTGTACCTGCTAATGGAGACTGGTGACGAACAGGCGGTCAAATTGATCGTGGAAAAACTTATCCATATGATTCAGTTGCCCTGTGAAGTCACTGCCGGTGACCGCACCATCAGCCCGATTGTCCATACCAGTATTGGGATCGCGATGTTCCCTCAAGATGGCACCATCGCTGATATCTTGATCACGGCGGCGGGTAAGGCGATGTACATGGCCAAAAAAGATCAATCCGGCTATGCGTTTGTGGGCACGCTACATTAGATAGATCGGTGCCTTAATTTCCGGTGTGCATTACGCGTGTAAGCGCTTGCGCGGGCTGCGAATCCCGGTGCCAGGCGAAGAGATGCCCTTACCGCCGACAAAAACTCGGGATTCTTATAAAA
The DNA here is from genome assembly GCA_046596005.1 of Usitatibacteraceae bacterium. Taxonomy (GTDB): domain Bacteria; phylum Pseudomonadota; class Gammaproteobacteria; order Burkholderiales; family Usitatibacteraceae; genus UKL13-2. The sequence goes on from JBKJMK010000028.1 coordinate 9,886, forward strand.
GACTCAACAAAGTGTCATCCATTCGTCTCGTTTAGCCACTGATGTATTAAACGCGATCAGCTTACTTGGCTGTTTTCTTGTTTGCGTTTTTGTCTTTGTCATCACAATCGAAACGCGTCACGCGCAATGCGCCCATCACTGCCACGGCCTCCTTGCTTTCGTCAGTCGCCATGACGCTGGTGCCGTCGTCGCGAGCGCTGGCGATGTGAGCGTTGCAATGCGCGGCGATGGTGATCTTGCCGGCGACGGTAACGTTGGCTTTGAAACAGTACCAACCCTTGGGATTGGCAAGCCGAATGGTGCTTTTGCCTAGTACGTTGACCGCTGGCCGCACGAGTATCAGTGCCGGTTTATTCGTTATATTTTCGTCACCGTTGTTGTTCTTGCCGATGCCGAAGACTTTTACGCCAGGTGCAATTATTCTGCTCGGTGCCGTGCCTTTTTTGAATGGCGAGTCACCGCCCCAGTCAGCGATGCACTGATCGACGACATTCTGGTCCGTCGCAGCCATGGCGGACGTGGACCAAAGTAGGGTAGCGGTGAATGTCAAGAAGTGGCGCTTATTCATAGTTTCTCCTGTCGACTTTTCGGCGGCAATCGCGAGACGGTTACTGTCGGGAAGGCCAATGTAGCATGCAGTCGGCATCCGCTTGCAGACTTCGCATTGTGTACATTTGAAATCGCAAATGACGCGCGGGCCGCCAGCCTTTCGGTTGGCCACGACCGCGCTTTGCGGGACAGTGACGGCAATGGTGCCGATATTCGGTTCAGGGCTTGACTGTCCTCGATATGCCCCAAGGTTATAACGCTTGTGTGGTTGCGGGCGGCGCAGTGTCACGTTCCGCTCAAGACCTCGCGATCCAGGCGCTCTGCCCGACGATAATGGGTGGCCCGTCACCACTTTTCCCCCTCAAAAAAATGTCTGCTACCGATAGCCCCGCGATCCCCACCAAACTCACTCAGTCTGAAGCACGCAAAAAAAGCAGTCTGGCTACCTTGCGGGGACTGCTTCCTTTCTTCGGCCCGTACAAGCGGCAATTTGTGTTGGCCGGCATCGCACTGCTGGTCGCGGCGGGTGCCACGCTGGCGATACCGTATGCGTTCAAGCAGATGATCGACCTGGGCTTTGGCGC
>JBKJMK010000322.1:0-11244 GCA_046596005.1 Usitatibacteraceae bacterium
TAAATGGCTCCGTCGTCCAGCACGGAAGGCGGCGGTGGCTGGATGTCTGCGATGACGACGCGCGCGCCTTCCTGCAGAAATCGCTTGCACGTCCCGAGGCCGATACCCGACGATCCGCCGGTAATGAAAGCGGACTTGCCCTCGAGGCTGAAGGGAGAGGGTCTTTCCATGTTTAGTAACACGGTAGCCCCGCAAAAGCCGTGACCGGCGGCATGGCGTTTGGGTCGGCGATGACGTCGATTAGCACGGAACCATCCGCTGTCATCGCTTCATTGATTGCCGCAGCGATATCCTGAGCGCGCGTAAGGCGAATTCCCTTTACGCCGCAGGCCTCGGCAATGGCCGCGTGATCGACCGGCATGAAATCGCAAACGTTCGTGTGGCGCCCCAAGAAAGCATCCTCGGCGTGCTTTTGATAGCCGAGCACGGCGTTGTTCATAACCGCGACCGCCACCTTGATGCCGTGGCGCCGCGCTGTCTCCAGCTCCGACCAGACATGCGCGAAACCCCCGTCGCCCACGATGCAGAACACCGGACGATCGGGATTGCCGATTTTGGCCCCCAATGCCAATGGAAATCCCCAACCGAGACCGGCCTGGCCTCGGGGTGTGATGAAGCGCCGACGGAATTTGGCGGCCAGATAATTGGCCACCCAGATCGACGAGAAACTTGCGTCGGCCACGACGATATGATCGTCTGCCAATTGCGCTTCGAGCTCGGCCATGAAGCGCTCGGGACGAATCGGTGTCGCATTCGACTGGGTAACGCCGACGATTTCTTCCCGATGCCGAACCTTCGCGGTCGCAATGGCACTTTCCACCGCCGCACGTGATGACTGTCGCTTGGACAGGTTGAGTGGGGCCATGGCGGAGTGCAAGGCACGCAATGTCAGCTTGGCGTCGCCGAGCAGGCGCACCGCCTCGTAGTTTCGGCCGATTTCAATGCTGTCGATGTCTATATGAATGTAGGTTGCATGCCGCGGCAGAAGCGTCCACGAGTCGGTACCGTTCTGGTTGGTTCGATTGCCGATCAGCAGGATGACATCGGCTTCCGTGACGAGGGGTTTGGCAAACTTGGCCATGCCGCGGGTCGCCATGAAGTAACCAATGACGCCCATCGAAAGAGGATGCATTTCATCGACGCTGCCTTTGCCCATGGTGCTGGTCGCAACGGGCAGGTGGGCGAGCTCCTGTAGCGCTCTCAGTTCCTCTTGCGCCTGCGATCCGATGACACCGCCTCCCGCATAAATGATCGGTGCCTTAGCATTGGCCAAAAGTGCGGCGGCAGCAGCAATTTGCGTGGGGTCAGCCTGGGTGCGGTCGAGCGGATAGCGGCCGAGGCTAGCGTAGCGCGCGGCAACCGGATGCTCTTCGCTTTGCGCAAGCAATTCCATCGACACGAGCAGGACTGCGGGACCCGGGCGCCCGCTTGCAGCCACGGTAAAAGCCATATCCACGTAGTCCTCGATGCGATCAGCAGTCGTCACGCGTCGAGTCCATTTAGACACGCCCTTGAAGAGTTCCAGCTGGTCCAGTTCCTGGAAGGCGTTGCGATCCTGAGTCTTCGGGCCGACGTCCTGCACCAGCGCGACGATGGGGACGGATGCCGACAGGCACTCGGCCAGACCAGGTACCAGCAGGGTCGCTGCAGGACCATTCTGTGCAGTCACGACAGGCACCTTGCCGGTCGCGCGCGCATAGCCATCAGCCATGTAGGTGCCAGCGTTCTCCTGGCGGTAACCAATCTGGCGGATACCCAGATCGTCGGCAGCCAAGGTCAATGTCGGCGGATTGCTCTGTCCGAACAGGTATTCGACCCCGTGGCGTTTGAGCGCATGAGCGAAGCGTTGCGGCGGTCGCATCAGGATTGGCTTATCGTTAAGGTTGCTCACGGCGTGATCAGGACCTTGCAATGATCGTTCGGCCTGCCCAGTTGTTCGAACATCGCCGGTGCCTCATCAAGGCTGACCGTTGCCGTCACGAGGCCATCAACGGAAATCCGGCCGTCAGCAAGCATGCGATGAACAAACGGGAAATCTTCCGGCTCGTAAGCGAGCGGAAAACTCATGCGCAGGCGCTTCAATGCCGCCGACACTACCGTAAAGTTCTCAGGTTGCATGCCAGTGCCGACCAGCACCAGGTGTGCATTGCGCGGGGCCATCTCGATTAAACTGGCGAGCATCGGACGTCCTACACACTCGAATATCACCGTGGGCTTGCGTCCTGTCAGTCGCTCGAATTCGGCGACCGGATCGGTGAATTTAGCGGCATCGATGACAACGCCTGCTCCAACGCTTCTGGCCCGCGCAAGTCGCGCCGGCACTATTTCGCTGACCCCAATATCGCCCGCACCAAAAAATTTCGCCCACTTGGCAACAGCCAATCCGATGATGCCAGCACCGATGATCAGCACGCTTGCACCCGGTGCAACGCTGGCTGCTTTCCATGCACCCAGACCGACTGCCAGCGGTTCTATCGTCGCCGCCGCCTGGTCGCTCACCGTGTCGGAAATCTTCATCGCCAGCGCGGCCATGCACGAGGAATACTCCGCGTAGGCACCGGGCATCCGCGTATCGAAGCCCTGCATGATGACCTCACCGCATTCAGCGGCACGGCCAGCGAGGCAAGCCGCGCACTTGCCGCAGGGTTTGCCTGGAAGCGCGATGAGCCGGTCGCCAACCTGCCAGCCCTCCACACCCTGGCCGACTTCGATCACTTCGCCGGCATACTCGTGTCCAAGCACGTTGCCCGGTTGCAGTAATCCCGGCACCTCGACGGCGTGCAGGTCCGATGCGCAGATGCCGCACGCCTTGACCTTGAACACCAGATCGCCGGGGCCGACGACGGGCTTCGCGACCTCCGCGATGCGCAGTGCCTTGCCGACTTCAAGAAACTCAACTGCTTTCATTTCCTTGCTCCTTGTTTGCAGCGACGCCGGGAAGTCATGCCCCGGGTCCGAAATAGACCTCGAAGAACCGGCCGCCGATGGATGCCGGCAGCGCCAGGTTGGCGGCCAGGCTGGTGCGTATGCAGATTAGCGCGGGGCCGTCATGCGCCTTGGCGCGTGCAAGCGCTGGCGCCAGGTCCGCGATCGAATCGACAAATTCGCCGTGACCACCAAGCCCTTCGGCCACCTTGTCCCAACGGATCTCTCCCATGCTCGTTCCGAATGTCTTGCCCCAACGTGCCTGCTCGTTGGGAACTTCCATCGTCCATTCACCTTCAGACATGACGACGAACGTGATCTTCAATTTTTCGCGGGCTGCGGTCTGAAACTCCATGATGTTGAAGCCGGCGGCGCCATCGCCCGTCACGCACACCACTTCGCGAGAGGGGTCGCCGAGTTTCGCGCCGACCGCAGCAGGGATGCCCACGCCAAGCATGCCGAGTTCCAGGATGCCGTGGAATGACGAGGGTCGCGTCGACGGCAGCGCCATAGCCGCCCACAACGAGGTCATGCCGCCATCGACGCAATAGACGGCATCGCCACCAAACGTGGCACCAACCATGCCGATGGCCTGCGCCGGGTGGACGCCTGGTCCGCTCCATGTGGAAACCGGTTCGAGCAGCGACTGCACCCATGCGGTGTTGTCGGTTCGCTGCAGCTCGAGATCGGTGCGACCGTGGCTCGCGATCTCGCGACCACGCAGCTTTGCGGCAAGTCCTTCGAGGGTCATCTTCGCATCGGCGACGATGCCGAGCGCGACCGGACGTGAGACACCTATATGTCGGGCATCGATGTCGACATGGATGAGCTTACACTTAGTCGCATCACCCCAGTACTTGTCATAAGGTACGTCCAGGTTGCCGAGCCGCGAACCCACAACCAACAGCACATCTGCATTGCGGCGCAGCGCGTCGGCGGCAGGACTCTGCGACGGGAAGTAGAGCGGGTGATCGTGGGGAATCACTGCGCGCGCGGCGAGCGACGGTATTGCCGGACATTTGAGAAGTTCCGCAACTTGGAGCAAGGCTGCGTTCGCCTGCGCGCGATCAACGCCGCATCCGGCGAAGATAACGGGCGCTCTCGCATTCGCCAGCAAGTCGGCCGCTACAGCCAGCTGTTTGTCGGAGGGTTGCGGTTGCCCGGGGCGGCCAGCATCGCGCGGAAAAATCGGTGCTGACACCGGATCACCGGTTGCGTACATTGACGTGAGCGGTATCTCAAGCTGGACTGGACCCGGACGGCCCGCCCACATTTCACGAAAGGCCATGCGCACGATCTCGGGGATCCGCGCCCATTCGAACACGGGCGCGCCCCATTTGACGGCGGGTTTGAAGAGATCAAGCTGGTCCTGACCCTGGAACGTCGCGGGCGTGGACGGATATACAATTCCGGTCCGATGTTGCGAGGTGATCGCTAAAAGTGGCACGCCTTCATGGCGCGCCGTGACAAGACCAGGTAACAAATTGGCGGAACCCGGACCGGGGTTTCCGAGCACGATCGCGACCTGGCCGGTTGTCTTGTAGAGCCCCTCGGCCATGTGTACGCCTGCGGACTCATGACGGATGGGTACGAAGCGCAGGCCGTTACCTTCAAGCGCTGCGAGGAATGGATCGATCTCGGGGCAGGGCAACCCGAACACAAACTTGATGCCTTCGTTGGCAACGGCCCGGGCGAGCAGTTCACCGCCGGTTACTTCTGTCATTAATTTCTCCTGAGCTTGAAAGTTGGGCTAAAGGAAGGTGCAATGCCGCTGTCCAGACCGCGAAAACAAAATGTATCGATCGCAGTCATCAATCGGTCGACCGTCATTCCCTCGACGTCCGGGACCCATTTCGCCAACCAGATGAGCGTGCCTAGCAATAATTGGACAACCAGTTCCGGCTCGCATTGGACGATCGAGCCGTCCGCCATGCCTTCGTTCACGAGTTTTACGACATCGTCGATCAGCCGCTTTGCCCAAGCCGAAACTGCTTTACGCTGAGGCGCGTCGAGGTAGGAATAATCACCGAAATAAAGTTGCGGCCCATGCTTGGACGAGTCCACAAGCATCCCGCGGATCAAGTGTTTTAGTCGTTCGTTGCCGGTTCCGGCTTCCTTCAAGGTCGCGTGCAGGAGTTTCTCGAAGCGGTCAAGAGAGGAACGGTGGCAGGCATAGGCCAGCGCCCGCTTGTCGGGGAAATAGTGATAGAGCGCGGCGTCCTGAAGATCAAGGGAAGCCGCAATCTCGGCCATCGTCGCCAACGCATAACTCTTGGCATTGATGGTCTCAATCGCGGCACGCATGATCGCCTCTCTCTTGCTGGCCGACTTGCGGCTACGCGATACGGGCTTTGGTTTCTTTAATTTGGGAGTTGTCATGGGCTCGGCAAGTCCTTCTGAGTAGATCGTTGAACAGACTGTTTGACACTGCACTATTGCACAAATCCAGTTGCGGTTCAAAAATCTAGTATTGACTAGATTATCAAATCGTGACTAAATTAGCAAACACGTATTTAAAAACAAGTTTTTTGTACTCCGCACCGCGGAGCCAAAATCTACGAGGAGAGTAACCATGCGCAACATATTGTTCGTCAAGGTGCTGTTTCTGTCAGTTTTCACTTGCGGTCCCGCTTTTGGTCAGGGTGCCGCGCCACGACCGGAGGCCGAAGCAGTGTCTGCCCAAACCGCCGATGGCAAAACGCTTGTCGCGCAATCGCCTGGGGCCGTGCCATCGTCGGTTGATAATTCGCCAGCGAAGCTGGAAGTCATTTCCGTCACCGCGTCAAAACGCCTCACCACGCTGCAGGACGTGCCGATCTCGGTGTCGGTCACGGACGCAAAGACAATCGAGCGCGCGAGCGTCCGCGACCTGATCGATCTGCAGGCGATTGTGCCGTCGCTGCAGATCCAGCAGTTCAATGCCGTTGGCCAGACGAACTTCATTATTCGCGGCTTCGGCAATGGTAGCGGTAACGATGGTATCGAAAGCTCGGTTGGTGTATTCGTTGATGGCGTATATCGATCGCGGCTGTCCTCCGCACTGAACGATATTTTCGGCCTGGACCGCATCGAAGTGCTACGTGGGCCGCAATCGACCTTGCTCGGCAAAAACGTATCGGCCGGCGCGATCAGCATTCTGACCGAAAAGCCGCAATTCAACCCGCGCTCCACCGGCGAGATTGACTTTGGCAACCACAAACTATTTCTCGGCCGCGCGTCGGTCACGGGACCGATAAGCGACCAACTGGCGTTTGGTTTGTACGCGACCGGACAGGTTCGCGACGGCTACCTGACCAATACAACTACCGGCAATGATGTCAACGACCGGCGCCGCGGATCGATCCGCGGGGACCTGCTGTGGGAGCCTAACGCCTGGATTTCGGCTCGGGTCATCGGCGACTACAACGAGATCAAGGAAACCTGCTGCGGCGTGGTGTCAATCTTCAACGGCCCGGCCACCCAGTTCATCGGCGCCACCCCTCCGTTTGGGCTCGGTCGTCCCGTAGGCAACCCTGCGAACAAATTCGATAACACGATTATTTTCAATACCGACCCGACTAATAAACTCAGCGACAGCGGCGTCTCCGCGCAGGTCGACTGGAAGACAAATGTCGGTGCGCTGACGTCGATCACCGCATGGCGCAAGCAATCCAACGCTTCGACGCAGGATGTCGACTTCACCGGTGCCGACCTCGCCAACAAGAACCAATCCAACAGCATCTCGATGTTTTCGCAGGAACTGCGCCTTGCCTCGGACGGCAAGGGTCCGTTTAACTGGCTGGTTGGTGGCTTTCTCATGAAGGAGAAAATCAAGCGTACTGGCGTAAATACAACCTACGGCACGGAAATTCGGGCGTATGCGGATGGCTTGGGCGGTCGCGTTCCGGCAGCTCTTCTCGGCGCACTTCCAGCCAGTCTGAGAGCGGCGCTAACGGGGCGGTCCAATATCTATGCGGTCGAGTTCCTGCAGAGTCTGGTGACACCGTCGATCATTCCGGGCTCGACTTATTTCCAGGCGGGTCAGGGAATATCGGACTTCTATTCGATGGATGACACCTCCTATTCGACCTTCGGCAACGTCAGTTTCAAGGTCACGGACAAGCTCACAATTACCGGCGGCCTCGCCTATCTTGGTGATCGCAAGGAAGCCCGGTCCGATGTCGTACTCACGGACAAATTCTCGCAACTTAATCTTCAAAACGTACCCCAGTTTGCCACTATCGGCCTTCCTCCCGGTCTGTATGGTGCACTGGGTGGGCTTCAGTTCTTCTACGCGAACACGTCCAATCACGCCCCCGTCAATTTTCCGAATGCGAATGAATCCGGCAAGTTGTCTGGACACAAGCTCACGAAATCGCTCAATATCGCCTACGACCTCGGTGCGACCAACGTTTATGCCAGCTACACCACCGGTTGGAAGGCAGGGGCAGTCAATTTGTCCTCGGACAGTCGTCCACCTGATGTCAATGACATCGGTCGCACGGCGAAACCGGAAGACGTGACGGCATACGAGCTTGGATTGAAATCCGTTTTCCGCGGCGGCTTTTTCAATCTCGCGATCTTCAAGCAATCGATCGACGGATTTCAGTCCAACCTTTATACGGGCACCGGATATGCGCTGGGCAATGCGGGCAAAACGACAATTCGTGGCATCGAAATGGATGTCGCTTTCCGCCCGGCCACATGGCTGGCCTTGACCGGCGCTGCCACTTATCTGGACCCAACCTACAACTCTTTCGCGCGTGCGCCCTGCTTCTCCTTCGACACGGTCCGCTGCCCGATCAATCCCGCAACCGGCCTTATGCCGGATTTCCGCGATCTGTCGGGTCAGCGGCCTGCAGGGATTCCGAAGTGGGTGATGTCGACTTCCGCATCCCTGTCGCACCAATTCAGCGGGTTTTCCGGATATTTGCGCGGCGACTATTACTACGTCAGTTCCGCGCAGCTCAGCGAGAGCACGCCGCCAGACATCGCGAGTTATGGCCGGAACATCATCAACGCCAGCATGGGCATGATCTTCCCCGGACCAAATCAATACGAAGTAATGGTCTGGGGGCGGAACCTGTCCAACAACCAATACATCGCGGCGGCGTTCCCAACCGTTGCACAGACCGGCAGCTACAGCGGATTCCCAGTCCAGCCATCAACTTATGGCGTGGCATTCCGGGCAAAGTTTTGATCACGTTTGACGCATCGGCATAACGTGGCGGTCGAATGACCAGTGAACGACGTTCCATGTCGTTGAGCGCGCTCACTTGGGCGGGCTTCCAGGGCGGGCGTGATCCGTACATCACGCTCGTCAGCATTTACGTCTTCATGCCCTATGTGGCGACGGTCATGGTCGGTGACGCGGTGAAGGGTCAGGCATTGATCGCCGGCTACGCGATGCTCGGGGGCCTGCTCGCCGCGCTGACCGCGCCGCTGCTGGGCGCTGCCGCCGACCGGATGGGCCGCCGACTGCCGCCACAGTTTGTACTTGCCCTGCTGTTTGCACCACTTGTGTTCTCGCTATGGTGGGCGAAGCCCGATGGCTCCGGCCTGAGCGTAACGGCGGTGCTCGTCATCGTTGTACTCATCTCACTGGTGTTCACCTATGGCGAGGTCATGCACAACTCGCAGATCCCGTATGCGGCCGAGAGCCCGGTTGACGCCGCCGCCATGTCCGGCACGGCACTAGCGATCGGCAATATCGTGTCGGTCGCCGCGTTGATCTTCGTCCTCTGGGCTTTTGCATTGCCGGGCAAGGTGAACTGGCCGTTCGTTCCCACTGCGCCGCTATTCGGCCTCGATGCGAGCCTTGCGGAACCCAGTCGCATTGCGGCACCAATCGCGGCGGTGCTTTTTGCTTTCGGCGTGATACCGATGTTTCTTTTCAGCAAGGATGCGCCAAGGCGCGATGCCAACGTATGGGCAGCGTTGACGGGCGGGGCTCGCGATCTTCTTGCGCTGGTCAAGACGGTTCGACAGCATCGTAATGCAGCGATTTTCCTCGGCGCGCGGATGCTCTATTCCGATGCGCAAATCGCGCTGATTACGTTTAGCGGAATTTATGCGGCGGGCGTAATGCGCTGGGGAGTCCTTGAACTAACGGCCTTTGGTGTTTTGATGAGCGGCTTCGCTGCAGTCGGTGGCTTGCTGGCGTCGGTGCTTGATCGCGCCGTGGGGCCGAAGCGCTCCGTGCAGATCGAAATCATCGGGACGATCATAGGCCTGGTTGCCCTGCTGGGTGTTTCCCCAACCGGCTTAAGATTCGTATTCGACGTGCAGCCCGGTGCGGCCCCGTTGTGGAATGGGCCGGTGTTCAAAACAACGCCGGAAATCGTGTTCCTGGCGTTGGGCGGAATCATCGCTGTATTCAATACCGCCGTCTTTGCGTCCAGCCGAACTTTTCTTACCCGGCTCACGCCACCCGGGCAGTCCGGCGCATTCTTCGGTCTGTATGCGCTCGCCGGTACCGCGACGGTCTGGCTGGGTCCTCTGGTTGTCAAGTCCGCGGTCAGCACGTTTCAGAGCCAACAGGCCGGGTTCGTTGCTATCGCCATTCTGTTGGTGATTGGCCTGGCGCTCCTCAGCCTGGTGCGGGACAGCGGAAACGTTTCATAATTTCAAGGAGGCACTTTGCGTAAATATCATCAGTTTTACATCGACGGTCAATGGGTCGATCCAATCGGTGGCGGCGATCTGCGTGATGTCATCAATCCCGCGACCGAAGAGGTCGCCGGATCGATTCGCATGGGCAGCGTCGCGGATGTCGATCGTGCAGTCGACGCCGCGCATCGGGCATTCCAGTCCTATTCGCGAACCACGCTGAAAGAGCGGCTGGCGCTCATGGCGACCGTCGTTGCCGAGTACCAGAAACGTCTCGAAGATATTGCCGCGGCGGTCACCGAGGAAATGGGAGCTCCACTGCATTCGCTGTCCATGCACGCACAAGCGCCGATCGGATTGTGGCATCTGCAAACCGCGATGGCCGTCGCCAACAGCTACCCGTTTGAGCAGCAGCAGGGCACCACGCTGCTGGTGAAGGAACCTGTCGGCGTCTGCGCCATGATCACACCGTGGAACTGGCCGATGAACCAGATTGCGTGCAAGGTCGCGCCGGCATTGGTCACTGGCTGCACCATGGTGCTCAAGCCTAGCGAACTGGCGCCCTTCTCATCACAAATCTTCGCCGAGGTGCTGCATGCCGCCGGCGTGCCGGCTGGCGTGTTTAATATGATTCACGGCGATGGGGCTACGATCGGCCCGCGCATGGCCTCACATCCGCTGGTGGACATGGTGTCGCTTACCGGTTCCACCCGGGCAGGTGCTTCCGTTGCCGCGAACGCGGCGGAGACCATCAAGGTCGTGTCACTCGAATTGGGCGGCAAATCGGCCAACATCATCCTCGACGATGCGCCGCTCGAGGCCGCAGTTACCGCAGGCGTGCTGAACATGATGACCAACACCGGGCAGAGCTGCAACGCACCCTCGCGCATGCTGGTGCCTGCGGCCAAGCTGGATGAAGCGGAGAAGATCGCCGCGGCTACGGTGAATAAACTCGTCGTCGGTGATCCGCAAAGTCCGCAGACGACGACCGGCCCGATTGCCAACGAGCGCCAGTTCCGCCGAGTGCAATCGATGATTGGCAAGGGCATCAAGGAGGGCGCGAAAGTAATTGCCGGTGGCATCGGATTGCCGGCTGGATTGACCAAGGGCTACTTCGCCAGGCCGACAATATTCAGTCGAGTCGATAACAAGATGTGTATCGCCCAGGAGGAAATCTTCGGCCCGGTGCTGACAATGATTCCCTACGCCACGGAGGAAGAGGCGATCGCCATTGCCAACGATACGATCTATGGACTTTCAGGCTTCGTCTGGGGCGGTACGATCGAGCACGCACGCGTCGTCGCCCAGCGCCTGCGTACCGGCATGGTGCACCTGAACGGTGCAACGGTTGATCCCGCAGCGCCGTTCGGCGGTTACAAACAGTCAGGCGTCGGCCGTGAATGGGGGGCGTGCGGGTTCGATGAATTCCTCGAAACCAAGGCCATCATGGGCAGCCCGGCGAGTTAAGCCGAATTTTCTCGACAGCCTGATTTTCAATGGCGTCATATGCGCACGCCATTTCTGACTACTGTTGTTGCAACACATCGTCTTCATTGGGGATGCACTGTTCTGGTTTGTACACCAGACTATTCGCTCTTGATCCTGTCCACTTTTCATTGAGGAAACCCAACATCGTGGGTAACCTGTGCCTCGGTCTGTCGGGTTAGCGCTGCGCATACTTCAATCTAGAAAGGCATATTCAAAAACGAAGTGCGACACCGGATAGTTTAT
>JBKJMK010000412.1:0-6871 GCA_046596005.1 Usitatibacteraceae bacterium
CAACGAAGCGTATCTGATGCATACCTCAACTTCGCCGCAGTACGCAATCATCGCCTCGTGCGACGTGGCAGCAGCAATGATGGAGGCACCAGGCGGAAATGCGCTGGTGGAAGAATCGATCTCTGAGGCTCTCGATTTTCGCCGCGCCATGCGCAAGGTTGACGACGAATGGGGCAAGGACTGGTGGTTCAAGGTGTGGGGGCCGGACAAGCTCACCAACGACGGTATTGGTTCGCGCGAAGACTGGGTGCTGAAGGCAAACGATAAATGGCACGGCTTTGGCAATATGGTATCGGGCTTCAACATGCTCGATCCAATCAAGTCCACGATCATCACGCCGGGCCTTGATGTCTCTGGAAAATTTGCCAAGTCAGGGATCCCGGCGTCCATCGTCACCAGGTTTTTGGCCGAACATGGGGTTATCGTTGAAAAGACCGGGTTGTACTCATTCTTCATCATGTTCACCATTGGCATCACCAAGGGCCGCTGGAATACCTTGCTCACCGCATTGCAACAATTCAAGGACGACTACGACAAGAATCAGCCGATGTGGAAAATACTCCCGGAGTTTGTCGCATCGCAACCGCGCTATGAACGGGTCGGCTTGAAAGATCTGTGCCAGCAGATTCACGATATGTACAAAGCCAACGATGTCGCCAGGCTCACGACTGAAATGTATTTGTCCGATATGCAGCCGGCGATGAAGCCTGCAGATGCGTACGCGAAGCTCGCTCATCGCGAAATTGACCGCGTTGCCATCGATGATCTGGAAGGACGTATCACCAGCGTGTTGCTGACGCCCTATCCGCCGGGTATTCCGCTACTGATTCCTGGCGAGCGGTTCAATAAAACCATCGTCCAGTACCTGCGATTTGCGCGTGAATTCAACGGCAAATTCCCGGGTTTTGAAACCGATATTCACGGCCTGGTTGAAACTGAGCGCGATGGAAAATTCGCGTATTACGTGGACTGCGTGAAACAATAATATTCAGCAATACCTGACACCGGGAAATGAATGACTACCGAAACCAATGCACCACAAAAACGAGTGCTTGTTGTCGACGATGACAGCACGATGGTCGAATACGTATCCGCTGTATTGCGCCGTGCGGGTTATCAGGTGGAAACCGCAAGCGATGGTATGGCGGCACTCGAAATGTATCGGGCCAACGCGTTTGATGCGGTGGTTTGCGATTTACGCATGCCCAAACTTTCCGGCATCAGCTTTCTCAAGAATTTGCGTCTGACCGCGCAATCGACATGCCGCGTGGTGTTTCTATCTGCAATGGACGACCAGAACATCCGCCGCGAAGCAACAGAAGCAGGTGCGGTTGCCTACTTGCTCAAACCGGCGTCAAGCAAGGCAATCGTGGAAGCCGTTTCCGGAGTTGCCACTGCGCAACCGTAATGGGGCGAATGGGCGGTTTATGCTTTGAGACGTGGAAAGTGTCAATGCCGACAATTCACGGGCTACAACACGATTAACTAAAAACGCCTCATAAAAATGCAAGACTTCTGGCAATCCAGCGGTTACCAAACGCTGCAACGCAACGACCACGGCTGGCTGCGCGTCACGCCGGACTATCTGCGCTGGCTGCTGGCGCGCCCGGAGTTGGCCCCGATCAGCGAGTCGGGCCCGGTAGAGCGTGGGTTGCATGAATCGCTGCTCGCCGACCCGCAACGCACGGTGACCGATGCCGAAATCGTGGACGTGGAAGACGCAGACACGCGCGAAAATTACCGGCATTTTTTCACGTTGCGCAAATCGCTTGTTGATGCGGTGACGCTTGAACGGTTTTATTTGCAGTTATTTCGTCGCGGTACGATCACGTTGCCGCCGCTATTTATTGATCTGGCAGCACATGCCATCATCCGGGGAATACTCGAAGGCTGTGAGGATCCCTATGAGCTGCGTGCCGCCGAAATGTTTTTCAGGCGTCAGCGCGTCTCCACCGAGGGCGGGCAGCTACTCGCCGCGGATGCGGAAACGATCACGCTGTTCAGTGAGACGGGCGGCTTTGGCAGCCTCGGGCGTCTCCTCTCGCAACAAGGCACACCGCTGCGCGAAATGAAGTTGGATGTGATGTCGCATGAAAATGCACAACTTTATTTTCTGCGCGAGAGTCGCCACAATTATTTGCTCGATCTCACCCATGGGCGCGAAGGCGAACAAGCGTTAGCGCGTGTGCTGGCGCGATGGGTCACCCATTTTTTTGGTGTGAGCGTGAACATAGCGCCGATGGGCCGCATCGACGATGATGCGTGGCGCTGGCATGTGGGGCTCGATGTGGAATCCACCGCAATCCTCAACGATTTATACGAAGGCGCAGATGTCAGCGAGGCGCGACGCACGCGCCTGATCTGCCTCTTCCGGGTGGACTTTGCCGATGCCACCGATATGCGTCGCGATGTTGCGGGGAAGCCGGTCTATCTGGGCCTGGCGATCACTGAAGACAATCAGCTCAAACTCAAGCCGCAGAATCTGCTGATCAATCTGCCATTGGCGGATGCAAGCTAAACTATCAGTATTCGACCACAAGAGAAAACCATGAAAACCGCAAAAGAACACCCCGCCATCCAAATGCTGCGCAGCGAAATTGAATTCATGATGTCGGACCGCGAGGCACTGTTGCGGATCGCAGGAACCGCAGCCAAATTCGTTGAAAAGGTCAACATCGCCCGACTTCCGGTCTCGGCCATTCCGCTTGCCGAAGCGATTGCCTCCAGCGTCAATAAACTTTCTGAGGAGTCGTTGCAGGAAGCGCTGCAGGCGGCAAAAAAGCGCGGCTGAACCAACAACCGCCTCCGGTGAAAGTCGGCATGTTCGATATTGTGCCGGCCTCGTACGCCCGCCGCGGCGGCGTCGTGAGCCGCGCACTCGGGCGAGCGTTGATGCGGCTATCCGGATGGCGGTTTGAAGGTGTGTTGCCTGACGTTCCAAAGCTCGTCATCGCGGTCGCGCCGCACACGACCAACTGGGATTTTGTCATCGGTGTAATGGTGTTGTGGGCGCTTGACATCAAGATATCGTTTCTGGGAAAGCACACGCTGTTTCGCGGCGCGTTCGGCAAGTGGATGCGTTCCATTGGCGGCATACCCATTGATCGAGAATCAACGCATGGCGTCGTGGGTGATGCGGTGCAGGCGTTTGAGCGGGCACCGCGCATGGTGTTGGCACTTGCCCCCGAGGGTACGCGGCAGCTCGGCAAGGGATTCAAAATGGGTTTCCTTCGCATTGCGCACGGTGCGAACGTGCCGGTGTTGCTGGCCTATTTCGACTTTTCGCGCAAGCTGATTGGGTTTGGTCCCATGCTGGTCACGACCGGCGATGTCGAGAGCGATATGAAAATTGTGCTGGATTTCTATCGACCGATACGCGGCAAATATCGCAAGGCGTGGCAAGACGAATCCTGAGGCGGCACCGATTGGGCGCGTCACGCCAGCGCATTGCGCTTTTGCGGTGCACAAAAAATATTGGTGTAATCGCTTAAGTTGCTGATTTCTTTAATTTGTCGGGGTTGGCACGGCAAATGCTATAGGTATATTGCGGTGGTTAACAGCCAGTACTCCCGCGCGCCCTGCATGGCGCTTGGGCGTTCGCGAGCGCGTCCCATGGGACGCGAAACCCTCGCTCGCGTCTCCGAGAGCGGTTTGCCCGATGCCCCAAAGGCGTCGGGCATTTTTTCGCGGGCCGCTCACATCTGACGAAAAAAGCACTGCCGTTTGTGTTTGGCGTCGCCTGCGGCTAAACTGAAAAGTGAACCGCAAAAAAGTCAATCCACAACATCGTTTCAGGAGAAATTATGAGAACTGTATCCAGGTTATTGGGTGCTTGCGCACTCGTTGCATCGTTTATCGTTGGCACATCTGCCGTCGCGCTGGATAGCGTGAAGTTCATGATCCCGGCTAACCCTGGTGGCGGCTGGGACCAGACCGGTCGGAATTTTTCAGCGGCGATGATCAAAGCGGGTGTCGTAAAGAACGCACAGTTTGACAACAAGGGCGGCGCGGGCGGCACCATCGGGCTCGCGCAATTTGTGAATACCTCCAAGGGCGACGGCAACGCCATTATGACCGGCGGCATGGTGATGGTCGGCGGCATTATCCTGAACAAGTCGGCGGTGAACCTCGGCATGGTGACACCATTGGCACGGCTTACCGGCGAATACGAAGTACTGGTGGTACCAACGAATTCGCCGATCAAGACGCTGAAGGACCTGACCGATAAATTAAAAGCTGATCCCGGTTCAGTAAGCTGGGGCGGTGGTAGTGCTGGCGGCACCGACCATATTCTGGCCGGCATGATCGCCGGGGCTGTTGGTGTTGATCCCTCCAAAGTAAATTACATCCCGTATGCTGGCGGCGGCGAAGCGCAAGCGGCAATTCTGGGTGGACACGTCACGGTCGGCGTTTCCGGCTACGGCGAATTCTCCGCGCAAATCAAGGGCGGCAAATTCCGCGCGCTGGCGATTTCGTCCGACAAGCGGGTCGCCGGCATCGATGTGCCAACGCTGAGGGAGCAGGGCGTGAATGTCGATTTATTCAATTGGCGCGGTGTGTTCGGTGCGCCCGGCATTACCGATGCACAAAAGAAAGAGCTGCTCGCTGCCATTGATACCACGGTGAAAAGCCCGGCCTGGAAAGAGACGTTGACGAAGATGGACTGGACCGACATCTATCTTCCCGGCGACGCATTTGGCAAGTATTTGGACGATGAGAATAAGCGCATTGGCGATATTCTTGCCAAGTTGAATCTGAAGAAATAGTTCCGTGGCCGATCAAGGCGCGGAACCACACCGCCCGAGCGGCGGGGCATTGCGCGATGTGCAGCCCCGCAGGCACGTCGGCCAGATTTTAGTGGCCGCTGGCGTGTTGCTTTTCGGGGTCGCACTCGCATTTGGCACCATGCAGTTGCCGGAAGCGACCGGCTACGCCAAGGTGGGTCCGCGCCTGATGCCGACCATTGTCTCGGGTGGCTTGATTTTGCTCGGGATGGTGTTGATGAAGGAAGCGCTATTCAGCGGCTTCCGCGGCGTCGACGAAACCGAGGCGAAAGCCACTCCCACCGATTGGCGTGCCTTTGCCTGGATCAGCGCAGGCATCATCATTAACGGCATGCTAATGGTGCCGGTAGGGTTTGTAATTTCCGGCACGCTGCTATTCGTACTCGCGGCGCGCGGATTTGGCAGCACTGCGTGGTTTAAAAACGCGCTCATTGGCTTGATCATTGCCGTCATTACTTACGCGTTCTTTAACTACGGCTTGGGTTTGGGTTTGCCGCGCGGGATATTGCCGGTTTAAAACAAGCATCCGTTCCAACCTGGGCTCGTACTCAAAACAAGGACCACCATGGAAGTCCTGACTTTTCTTGCCAACGGATTTTCGCTGGCCCTCACGTTTCAAAACCTGCTCTGGTGTCTGGTCGGCGTTACCCTGGGCACAGCGGTGGGCGTGCTGCCAGGCATCGGCCCGGCCGTTACCGTCGCGCTGTTGTTGCCGGTAACCACCAAGATCGATCCCTCCGGTGCATTGATCATGTTCGCCGGTATTTATTATGGTGCGATGTACGGCGGCTCGACAACGTCGATCCTTCTCAATACACCCGGCGAATCGGCCACCATCATCACGGCCATGGAAGGTAACCAGATGGCCAAGCGGGGCCGCGCCGGTGCCGCACTGTCCACCAGTGCCATCGGTTCATTTGTGGCCGGTACGTTAACGGTTGTGGCGCTCACGTTTGTCTCGCCCATTGTGGTGGATATCGCGCTGCGTTTTGGCCCCCCGGAATTTTTTGCGCTGATGGTGCTTGCGTTCATCACTGTTTCAGCGGTGCTGGGCGAATCGGCATTGCGCGGCCTCACTGCACTGTTCATCGGCTTGGCAATCGGCCTGGTCGGAATCGACATTCAATCCGGCGCGGCGCGCTTTGCATTTGACGTGCCGCAGTTGCTCGATGGCATCGAAGTCGTGACGGTCGCGGTCGGCCTGTTCGCGGTTGGTGAGACCTTGTGGGTTGCATCCAAAGAAGGGCGCGTGGTCGAAGCGGTGATGAAGTTCACTGATTCCATCTGGATGAAAGCCGAGGACTGGAAAAGATCCTGGAAGCCATGGCTGCGCGGTACTGCGATCGGATTTCCATTCGGGGCCATTCCCGCTGGCGGTGCAGAGATTCCAACCTTCCTTTCGTATGCGTTGGAAAAAAAGCTGACAAAACATCCGGAAGAATTTGGCAAAGGCGCTATCGAAGGCGTGGCCGGGCCGGAAGCGGCAAACAATGCGTCCTCGACCGGTACCATGACAACATTGCTGGCACTCGGCTTGCCAACTTCCGCAACCGCGGCGATATTGCTGGCTGCGTTTCAGCAGTACGGCCTGCAGCCCGGGCCGATGCTGTTCGTTAATTCCGCAGACCTCGTCTGGACGCTGATCGCGTCGATGTATATCGGCAATGTGATGTTGCTGGTATTAAATTTGCCGCTCGTTGGCGTGTGGGTGAAATTGCTGAAAATTCCCAAGCATCTGCTCTATGCAGGCATTCTCATTTTTGCCACGCTCGGCGTTTATGGCATGCGCCAATCGGCATTCGATATTTTTCTGCTCTACGCAATCGGCGTGCTCGGCTTCCTGATGCGCCGTTATGATTTTCCGACGGCACCGGTTTTAATCGGCATGATCCTCGGTCCGTTGGCAGAAGCGCAATTGCGTCGCTCGCTGTCGATCAGCCAGGGTGACTGGATGATCTTCCTTCAAAAGCCGCTTTCGGCCACACTGCTTGGTATAACCGTGCTGATCGTGGTCGGCCCGTGGCTGATGAAGAAATTTAAAAGAAAATAGGCGAGTGCAAGCGCTGGCGCGGGTGTCAGGCTATAAA
>JBKJMK010000074.1:0-8861 GCA_046596005.1 Usitatibacteraceae bacterium
TGTCACGTTATTTGGTTCGACAACATGGAGAGCACTTCGCTGTCGCCTGGTTCGGTCATCGAAGTGTTCAAGCGTATCCATGCAGCGCGCAATAGCGGACGAAATCTGCAGAAAATACTGGTCGAATGTCCGCATTGCGCAGTCACTCTCAAGCAAACGACTGACCTCGCCAAAGGCGGACGCTTTTCCTATTCACGTTGCGCCAACGGCCATGGGCGGCTCATCAGTTTCACGCAGTTCCTGCGCGAGAAAAATTTTATCCGCAGTTTGCAACCGCATGAAATCTCCGCTCTGTCGGCGAAGGTCAAGCAGATACGCTGTTCAAGTTGTGGTGGCCCGATCAGTCTTGAAACCGACACAGCCTGCAAACATTGTGGGGCTGCAATATCGGTTCTCGATGAAGGTGCGGTGGAGAAAGCGTTGTCGGTGCTGCATGCCAGGGAAGTTCAGCGCTCCACGATTGATCCTGTGCGGATGACTGAGGCCCTGTTGGCGAGCGAAGCCAGTGCGCGTCGTGCACGCTTGCTTTCCGGCGGTCCGCGCCAACAAGCCGGTCCGTTGGAGTGGCTTGGCAATACGTCTTCAACCGGTGGCCTGGCTGACCTCGTCGAGTTGGGAATCGGCAGCGCGTTAGCCGCGCTGCTCCGCGACTGAGCCGCCGCGATTATGAATCTCGCCATCGTGACAGGCACGACCAAGGGTCTCGGCGCTGCGCTGCGCGACGTCCTGGCTGCGGACGCAAACAATCTCGTCATCACGCTATCGCGCGCAGCGACGACCGTACCAGCGAACGCAACCACGACGATCAATTTCAATCTGGACGTGAGCGACGTTGCTGCCATTGAAGCGGTCTTCGCGGCCGTGACAGCGCGCATCAGCGACCAGAAATTTGATCGGGCACTTTTGATCAACAACGCGGGCGTGGTCTCACCGGTAGGCTCGTTCGATCAAATCAGCGCGGCCGAAACGGGCCAACACCTGATCGTGAATCTGGCCGCACCGATGATTCTCGCGCGGCTGTTCGCCCTGTCCACCCGTCAGATAGCCACGCAGCGGCTGATCGTCAACATATCGTCCGGGGCAGCTAAACGCGCGGTTGCCGGTTGGTCCGCTTACTGCGCGGCCAAAGCCGGGCTGGAAATGGCGACCCGTGTGGCGGCGCTGGAAGCATCGACGCTCGATCCGACGCTGTCAATTTGCTCGTTGGCACCCGGCGTTGTCGATACCGATATGCAGGCATTGATTCGCGGCACCAATAAAAAACAATTCCCCGACGTAGCACGATTTCAGGCGATGAAAGCCGATGGCGCGTTGCGCGACGCACACACCGTGGCCACGGAAATCATAGCCCTGGTCGCGGGCGGAAGGCTCACTAATGGCGGTAATTTTGATATCAGGGATTTGACAAAATGAGTACAGCAGGTGAAGTAAAACCAAGGAAGCACACGAAGCTTCATTATTGCGATGTCAATGTATGTGAAGGAATTTGTTGTTCGGATGGTGCATTTTTGCTGGACGAAGAAGTACGCCGGATCCATCGCGTGGTCAAGAAAAACCCCGGGCATTTTGCACTGCTCCCGGAAAACTACATCGTCGACGGCGAATGGGAAGGCCAAACCGGGCCGCAAACGAATGTGCGTAAATTTTTGTACAAGGACAAGCCCGAACATTTCAAAAATACCCGTTGCGTGTTTACTGAGGCCGATGGCAAATGTTCCTTGCAGACGCTGGCCGTGAAACAGGGCGTACATAAATGGAAATACAAGCCGATGGGTTGTTGGCTATTTCCCCTGGTCTCCGACGAAAAGGGCTTGGTTGCACCGCCACGCACCCGTCGCGAAGACCCAAATAACCTTGGTAAACGCTACCCTGGTTTTTCCACATCCACGCCTTGCGGGAAACATTCGGCAAAAGGCAAAGTGTGGTGGATCGCCCTCAAGGAAGAGGTCGCAGAATATCGCAAGTAGTGTCGTAGCCCGGATCGGGCTGCACAAATCCGCGCTAAGATGGCTGTTTGAAAATGCGTTATGTCCCGTCATACTGAACTTCCGCTGATAGCGAGTTTGCAGTTGCGCCTGCAGCAGGCCGAGGACAAGCACGTCCGCATGGTTGAGGCATTTGACCACCTGGAATCGGGCGTGGTGTTGTACGGCCCAGATGATCGCATCGTGTTTTGCAACCGGCGCTTTCGTGAAATCTACAGCGAGGTCTCCGATCTGCTTTTGCCCGGAAAACTCTACGCTGACGTGGCGCGGGCATTCTATCAACGCGGATTTGAGCATCGGGACAAGCTCAACGAAGAGGATTACGTGCAAGGTCGGGTTGAAAAACATCTCGATCCCGACGAAGGCGATTACGAGTATCTGCTCGGCGACGATGTCTGGCTGCTGGTCTCGGATCGCAAGACCGCAGACGGCGGCGTGATCGGCTTCAGGCTCGATATCACTGCACGCAAACAGGCCGAAGAGAATCTGGCACAGAGCGAGCAGCGCATGAAGAGTCTGCTCGAAATGTCTTCGGACTGGTATTGGGAACAGGACGAGCAATTTCGGTTCAAGCATATATCCGGTGGCATGCTGCGCTCAACGGGTGTCGATCCGGCTGAACGTCATGGGCGATTGCGATGGGAAATTCCCTACGCAGGCATCACCAGCGAGCAGATGGATGAGCACCGAAAAAAAATGGAAGCGCATGAAGCATTCCGCGATTTTCAATTCGCATATGTCAAGCCCGATGGTGAACTCTGGTGGGCCAGTATTTCCGGTGATCCGATGTTTGATGTTCGCGGCGTGTTCGCGGGCTATCGAGGTGTTGGCAGCAACATCACCGAAAAAAAACGTGCCGAAGCGCGCATTCGTGAATTAGCTGAATACGATTTCCTGACCGGGTTGCCAAACCGCATGTTGCTTTCCACGCGTTTTGATTTCGCGGTGCGCCAGGCAAACCGCAGCGGCACCGACAAAACCAGCGGCAGCAAAGGCGGCCTGTCACTGCTGTATATTGATCTGGACCGATTCAAGAATATCAACGACTCGCTGGGTCATCATATCGGCGACCAGATCCTGGTCGAAACGGCCAACCGCCTTACGCAGGCGATGCGGTCGACCGACACCGTTTCGCGCCATGGTGGCGACGAATTTATTGTGTTGCTTCCCGGCGTTGCAGGGGTCAATGACCTCGCCGGCATCACCAACGTCATTCTCGAAAGCCTGGGCAGTCCGTACCAAATCGCCGGACACGAACTGACGGTCACACCTTCCATTGGCATCACCATCTGGCCGGACGATGGCGTAGACCTCGCGAGTCTGGTCAAAAACGCCGATCTGGCCATGTATCATTCAAAAGCCGAGGGCCGCAATCAGTTTAATTTCTTTCGCCCGGAAATGAATGAAAAGGTCGTCGAGCGATTGTCTATCGAGAACGCGTTGCGGCGCGCCTTACCACGCAATGAATTCAGCCTTGTGTATCAGCCCATTTTTCATCTGCCAGAGCGCCGGATTGTCGGCGTAGAAGCATTGTTACGCTGGAATAGCGAGACGCTTGGGCCTGTACTGCCATCGCGTTTCATTCCCGTGGCGGAGGAAACCGGCCTTATTGTTACAATCGGCGAATGGGTTGCCAGGGAAGCGATTGGCCAATTGCGCCTTTGGCGTGAAGCGGGCCTTGACCATTTCCCGGTAACGATCAATGTTTCCGCCACACAATTCAAATCGCCTCGCCTCGTTGACGTGTTGCTGGCAGCCGTTGGAGAGTACGCGCTTAACCCAACTGACGTGGAAATTGAACTTACCGAATCCGCACTCGTCAGCGAGGGCGATGCCACGATGAGCACACTTGATGAACTCGTGGCGAGCGGATTTCGGCTCGTCGTGGACGATTTCGGCACCGGCTACTCGAATCTGGGATACCTCAAGCGTTTCGACATTAGCAAGCTCAAAATTGATCAATCGTTTGTGCGCGACATCACCACTGATCCGGATGATGCCGCGATTACCCGCGGCATCATCAGCTTGGCGAAAAGTCTCGGTATGCGCGTGGTCGCCGAGGGCGTTGAACATGCGGCGCAGTTAGAGTTTTTGTTGGCTGCGGGTTGCGAAGAAGCGCAAGGCTACTTGCTGTCGCGGCCGTTGTCGCCGCTGACGCTGCAGGACAATTATTGAGTGGCACGTGTTATCTTTGTTGTGAATGCCCCCGGGGGCAGCTTACTATCCAATTGCCTGACTGGCCAAACAACCAACGACACCAAAATGCCAACCTATAAACTCCAAGTTCAAGAAGACGACAGCAATGCCACACTTTGGCACGACGTAAATTCCGCAACTGGTTCGCCACTGCTTTTTCAGGATGAGACCATCGCGCGCGCCAAGCTGGAGGAACTGTTTCCGGTGCTGGTGAAGCTCGAGCGATTCGCGTCCGGCCCGAAGCGCACCCGCGTGATTATCGTCAATCCGTACCAGGATATCGACGCAGAAAAGGAAAAGTAAAAATGGAATATCGACGTCTGGGGCGGGCGGGCCTGCGTGTTTCCGCCCTGTCTTTTGGTAGCTGGATCACTTACGGCAATCAGCTCGATGAATCTGCTGCGCTAAACCTGATGGCAGCTGCTCGCGATCACGGCGTGAATTTCTTTGATAACGCCGAGGTATACGCAAGTGGCAAGTCGGAAACCCTGATGGGACTGGCCTTGAAAAAGCTCGGCTGGGACCGATTGACTTACGTTGTCACCACCAAGTTTTTCTGGGGGATGCCCCCCAAGTTTGGCGACGGCGTGAACGAAAAAAATACCCTGAATCGAAAGTATCTGTTGCAGGCTGTTGACGCCTCTCTGAAGCGCTTGCAACTGGAGTATGTCGATATCGCCTATTGCCATCGTCCGGATCCCAACACGCCGCTAGAAGAAACGGTATTTGCGATGCACGATATGGTGGCGCGCGGCAAAGCACTGTATTGGGGTACCTCGGAGTGGAGCGCGGCTGACATCATGGGTGCGTGGCACATCGCGGACAAACACCATCTTCACAAGCCCATCGTGGAACAGCCCGAGTACAATTTGTTCCACAGGAAAAAAGTCGAGCGTGACTATGCACGGCTGTATTCGGAAATTGGACTTGGCACTACTATCTGGAGTCCACTCGCGTCCGGCCTCCTGACGGGCAAATATGCGTCGGGCGTACCTGCAGAAAGTCGGGGTAGCCTGAAAAGCATGGCATGGATGCACGAGAGCCTGCTGGATCCGGTCAAGAATGCTATCGTCGCCAGGCTCGGCACGGTCGCGCAGGATCTCGGCTGCACGACGGCGCAGTTGGCAATCGCCTGGTGTCTGAAAAATCCCAACGTGTCCACCGTCATCACCGGTGCCTCGCGCGTGGAGCAGGTCGCAGAAAACATGAAGGCGCTCTCGGTCGCGGCACAACTGGTGCCTGACGTGTTGGCGCGGATTCAGGAAATCGTGGGAGAGGTGCACCAATGACGGCAGACCCGATGATGACAGGCACGTTTTCCACTAAGGAACTCGAGCGCACCGCAATGTCGCGCCCATACGCTGGCGACCTTAATTTGCGGCTCGATCAGGCCTGGCGCATTCTCAACCTGAATCAGGATTTGATTCGCTCGGCTGACCAGAAAATATACCTGTTGATTGTCATGTCGACCCTGCTGGTGTCGTACGTTGCCGCCAATATCGAGAAAATCAGCAAGATTGGCCCGTTGCAATACGGGTTGCTCGCAGTGTTTATTCTGATCAGCGGTGCATTTTATTTTTTTGCGCTGTCCACGCTTTTCCCGCGTAAAAGTCAGGCGCCGGTCAGGGAGAATTCCAGCCTGATTTTTTTTGGCGACATCGCCACCCGTTCGAGTGTGGAGAGTTATGTGCAGGACATCGGCAGCATCCCGCTCGAGCGCCTGTTCGATGATCTTGCCCGGCAAATTTATCTCGTCTCGCATGTCGCCACGAGCAAGTATCGGGCCTACCGCCTCGCGTGGCGCGCAATATTGGTCGAGGTGAGCTTGTTTGTGGTATTGGCATTCAGCATGGCGGTGACGCGATAGTCGGATTCGAAATATGGAAATGAAAAAGGTAAACGCCGCAAATCTGCGGGCCATCGGTTATGACGACAAGCGCAGAGTACTCGTGGTCGAGCAATCTGCGGGAACCTACGAATACGCAAATGTCCCCGCGGAAGTGTGGCGGCGTTTTTCTACCGCATCATCGCTGGGAAGCTTCTTCAAAGACACCATCGAAGAAGACTACCAGAAGCGACGGATTAAATAGCCCCTGTCTTTCCAGCAACCAATGCCAGTGTGATGTTTTTTTTTGAAGAGGCACGACCACGACCTCAATGCTCGGCTCAATCAAGGGAATACGCGACACAGCACTGCGGCTCAAACGTGACGGGCTGCAGACGCGAAAGCTGGTGCGCGCCTGCAAACAATTGCTATCAGAGCGAGGCGAGGCGTCCGGTGTTTCGCTGGCACAAGACACGCTGGCGCTGTACGCGGACTTGTCGAAAGAACATCAACTCGCCTTCTTTCGGGCGCTGAAAAGCGAATTTTCGCCCAACCCGCAGGCAGTTCTGGCCGCGGCCACGGCATACGCAATTTCTCCAGACAGCCATCATCTGGCGGCACTCACGCATGCGGCTGAACCACCCCGCCAGGAGTTGTTGCGGCGGCTCAATCGTGCGCCCGGCGGCACGCGCGTCATCGTCAGCATGCGCGAGCGATTGCTGGATGCGCTACCGAAGGATCGCGAACTCCAACAGGTAGATGACGATTTTCATCACCTGCTGCAGTCGTGGTTCAATCCCGGATTCCTGCGCATCGCGCGGGTCGATTGGAACACACCCGCCACCCTGCTCGAACAACTCATCCGCCACGAAGCCGTCCACGAAATCCGCGGCTGGAACGACCTGCGCCGTCGTTTGCAGGATGATCGCCGTTGCTTTGCGTTCTTTCACCCCGCGTTACCGGAAGAACCTCTCATTTTTGTTGAAGTCGCGCTGTTACCGGACATGCCTGCGGCCATCGAGCCGCTAATTGATATCGATAGTGAGCCGAAGCCGCAGAAAGATTTCCAGCTCGCCGCCTTCTACAGCATCAGCAATTGTCAGCCCGGATTACGTGGCGTTTCGCTGGGAAACTTTCTGATCAAGCAAGTGGCGGGTTTGCTTGCTGCAGAATTCGGACGTGTGAAAAAGTTTTGTACGCTGTCGCCAATCCCCGGCTTTCGTGATTGGTTGCGCAACACACTCGCGAACCCGGAGAAAATTGCCCTGATGCCGGAAACCATCCGGCAAAGTTTCGACAACGTACAGCGCGCAATCGGCCCATTTCTCGACAAAGCCATTGTCGAGTTGCGCGCAGCCGAACGCCCCCGCGAAAAATGTGTCAAGGATTTGGAGAGGCTGTGTGCCGCCTACCTGCTCGGTATCGGTGAAGCCGACAAAGTCACACGCGATCCCGTCGCGCGATTTCATCTTAACAACGGCGCACGCATGGATCGACTCAATAGCGGCGGCGATCTGTCCGACAAGGGACTCAGGCAATCGCTGGGGCTAATGGTGAATTACGTGTACGACCTGAAAAACATCGAGCGTAATCACGAAAAATTTGTAAGCGGCGCGACCGAAGCAGCGAAACAGGTACGCGGGTTGGTGGGGTAAGTGCGGAGGTGAAGGTCCGCGCCAAGCTTGGCGTTTCAGGCCTAAATGGCTATGCAAGCCCGCCAATATTAGAGTTACGCTCAAAAGGTGGTGGGTGGCAGACAAAGCTTAAGCCACGCGAGATTCTTTAATGCGTCGTTCCAGCTGGTGACAGCAGGGTCACGCCGGGCTGGAATCCAGCCCCGTTCTTCCACTGATCAGATTTTGACTGAACTGGGTCCCCGCCCAACGTGACATCAATGGTCATCCGCAGGGGCGACGGAGAGACGGAGAATATGAACGCGCTACCTCTATCAGTACGCAGTGCACAGTAAACCCTGCGTGTTGCTGACGGTTTGTTGTTGTGACATTTGCATTTTTGATTATATTGTGTACAATACAATTGTATGAAGTATATAAATCAGGGTATCCCATGCGCCTCCAAACCAAGACACGAGTGACGCGAAACCCCGTCAAACCATCGCCGCTGGCAGCAATGCCAACGCGTGACTGGCTGTTGCTGGAGAACCAGATGTGCTTCGCCTTGTATTCGGCCTCGCTGACGATGACCAAGGTATATAAACCGTTGCTGCAGAAATTCGGACTCACCTATCCCCAATACCTCGTGATGTTGGTGTTGTGGGAGCAGGACGAGCGCAGCGTCTCTGAACTGGGCGAGCGCCTGTTTCTCGATTCCGGCACCTTGACGCCGTTGCTGAAACGTCTCGAAGCCCTCACGTTTGTCACGCGCACACGCGACGCCGCGGACGAGCGCCGCGTCATCGTCGCACTCACGGCGGCGGGCAGGCGCTTGCAAAGGCGATCCCTTACGGTGCCGCAACACATATCTTGCGCCACTGAATGTTCGCTGCCGGAACTTATTGGCCTCACCAAACAGCTCGGCGAATTGCGTGCAGCGCTGTCTCGCTCCACCGGCATCACCCGAAGCACCCCTTAATTTTTCCACCACCATTCCATCAAAAAGGAAGCACCATGTCGATTGAAAAAATTGTCTACCGCGCCCACGCAAAAGCCACTGGCGGCCGCGAAGGCCACGCCACTACTTCGGACAACGTTGTCGATGTCAAGCTCACCACGCCAAAGGAGCTTGGCGGCGCGGGCAATGTCGGCACCAACCCCGAGCAGTTGTTTGCGGCGGGCTATGCAGCTTGTTTCATCGGCGCGATGAAATTTGTCGCAGGCCAAAAGAAAGCCAAGCTG
>JBKJMK010000078.1:0-3974 GCA_046596005.1 Usitatibacteraceae bacterium
CGCATCATCGACGGCAAATAAAATCCCCTTCGCGGTAACGCCAACGTAAGGGTCAAGCGCTTTTTCCAGCATAGAGTGCCCGAACAGATAAAAACGCATGCAGAGCATCACATCTTCACGGCGATCAACGAAAAGCGATTTCCATTCAAAGCGGCGAACGAGATCGAGCAGGGATTCATCGCTGCTCACGACGACAATGCCGCCTTCGTCAAAGAGGGTGAGGACATCGCGCGGTGTGGAGCGTGCACGCAGTTCGCACTCACCGCGTGTGGATAGCAGTTGCGCGTGCATTTCGCTGATCGCGCCTTTGGCCTTGGGAAACGTCAACCAGGACATTGCGTTGAAGAAGTCGTGCCAATTTTCGCGCGTCGCAATTTCAGCGGATTCAGCGATGCGGGTTTCGTAATGTGGCGCGTTGGTCGCGTCGTCATTGGCGACAAATCGAATTGGCTGTCCGCGGAAATTCTTGATGCCGGCAGCAATCTCGTTGAGTCTGGCGATACCGGGCATTGCTGGCTCGGTAAGCAGCTGTCCAAGCGGCTCACGCAGCGCATCAAATGGCGGCGTGGAAAACCGTTGCCTGGCCTCCTGCCATTCCATCGCGCTTGTTACGACGCGAAGCGCCAGTGCATGGGCTCGCCGGCGCGTAGTGGCACCAGTGTTGAGCCGGGGAATGCCACCTCCTCCGGCACGGTCCAGCTTTCTTTTTTTAGCGTGATGCTTCCCGTGTTGCGCGGCAGGCGGTAGAAGTCTGCGCCATGGAAACTGGCAAAAGCTTCGAGCTTGTCGAGCGCACCCACACTTTCGAACGCCTCCGCGTAAAGCTCCAGCGCATGTAGCGCTGTGTAGCAACCGGCACCACAGCAGCCCGCCTCCTTGGTATTTCTGGCGTGCGGCGCACTGTCGGTCCCAAGGAAAAACCTGGGGTTACCGCTGGTTGCCACTTTCAGCAGCGCAAGACGGTGTTCTTCGCGTTTCAATACGGGCAGGCAGAAAAAATGCGGGCGCAATCCGCCTTTAAAGATCGCGTTGCGGCTGTAAAGCAGATGTTGCGGCGTGATGGTGGCTGCAACGTTGTTGCCTGCATCCATTACAAACCTGGCGGCGTTGGCGGTCGTGATGTGTTCGAGAACGATGCGCAATGCTGGAAAGCGCGACACGAGGGAAACCAGATGCTTCTCGATGAAGACTTTCTCGCGATCAAAAATATCGATCTCCGTATCCGCCACTTCGCCGTGCAGCAACAATGGCAGCCCGGCGTTCTGCATCGCTTCAAATACGGCATCGCATTTGCGAATGTCGGTGACGCCGAAATCGGAATTGGTGGTGGCGCCAGCCGGGTAATATTTCAGTGCCTTGACGAAGCCGCTTGCCGCCGCGTCGCGTATGTCGTCTGGCGATGTTTTGTCGGTGAGATAGAGCGTCATCAACGGTTCAAAGTCGGATCCGGCAGGTAGTGCGGCCAGAATTCGCTCGCGATAGCCGCGCGCATCTTCCACCGTGCGGATCGGTGGCTTCAGATTCGGCATGATGATGGCGCGGGCAAATTGACGTGCGGTGGCGGGGAGCACGGCTTTCAGGGCATCGCCATCGCGCACGTGCAGATGCCAGTCGTCGGGGCGGATAATCGTCAGCTCATTCATCGGGTAAATTATATCCGTGCGATCCCGCCGCCGCTTTCAAGGCGAGCGCCAAATCGTAAACCTTGTTCTTCTTCTCACCCGTCAACTTCACCGCCAATGCCACGGCCTGCTTTAACGGCAATTCATCGCACAAAATAGTCAAAGTCCGCTCCAGCTCTTCCTCCCGGGCCATTTTGCCTTCAAGAGGCGCTTCAGTGCCAGGGTTTGCCACAATGACGACGAACTCACCGCGTATGTTGTTGGCGTCCGCGTCCAGCCATTCGGCAGCATCGCGCAATTTCACGCGGTGAATATTCTCGAATTTCTTGGTAATTTCACGCGCAAGAATAATTTCGCGCTCTTCGCCGAACGTATCGAGCAATGCGGCAACCATGTCGACTATTCGGTGAGGCGTCTCGTAAAAGACCAGCGCATGCGCGCAGGCTTTCCAACTCTCGAGCGCGCGTTTGCGATCTCCCGCGCCAGACGGCAGGAAGCCGGCAAACGTGAAGCCATGCTCACCCTCGCCGCTGGCGGAAATGGCTGCGATCACCGCTGATGCGCCAGGGATCGGAATCACTTTGAATCCCGCGATACGCACGGCATTAACGACCACCGCACCCGGATCGGAAACCGCTGGCGTGCCCGCATCCGTGACGAGTGCAACCGATTGCCCTTGCTGCAACAAATTGACAATGCCGTCGGCAGCGTTGCGTTCGTTGTGCTCGTGTACCGCGATCAGGCGTGTCTTGATCGCGAAATGATTGAGCAATACTCTGGTGACGCGCGTATCTTCAGCGGCGACTACCGTTGCCGATTTCAATGTCTCGATGGCACGCATTGTGATGTCGCCAAGATTACCGATTGGCGTAGCGACCACATATAATGCATTTTCGAGTGTTTGTTCTGCTTCGGAAGTCACAAATTTTTCTCTTCATTCGCAAAATGCGAACACTATCAATTTCAGGCAGCGACATCGCCGGCAAA
The DNA here is from genome assembly GCA_046596005.1 of Usitatibacteraceae bacterium. Lineage (GTDB taxonomy): Bacteria > Pseudomonadota > Gammaproteobacteria > Burkholderiales > Usitatibacteraceae > UKL13-2. Next base: position 2,610 of record JBKJMK010000078.1, read on the forward strand.
TTACTGCTGGTCGTTTTTGCGATCGTGGCTTCGGCGTGCACTGGTCAGGCGCAACGACGTACAAGCATACCGGAACCCGCGCCCGCAGTGACGACTCCGTTGGCGCGTCCCGCACCGGTGGCAACCGATACTGCGACGACCCCGATTGCCACCGTGTCACCAAAAGAAAGTTCGACCGGTAAACAGTCTGCACCAGTTGCAAATGAGCCTGACAAACTGGTGCCACATATCGCACTGCTCTTGCCGCTCGCTTCCAAAACATTTGGCAAAGTCGCCGATGCAGTCAAGCTGGGCTTCGTTGCGGGGGCTGAGGCAGATGGGAAAAGCGCGCCGCCCTATCGCATTTATTCAGCAGACGATGAGGGCGCTTCGCTTGCCGCGCAGTATCGCAAAGCCGTTGCCGGGGGCGCGGTGGCCATCATTGGTGGTGTGACGCGTGACGGCGCAAATGTCATCGCACGCGAATCGCGATTCCTGCCGACCTTGGCACTAAATGCCCCTGTTATCGCTAACGACAACGATCTTCCAGACCGGTTTTTCTACATCTCGCTCAGCCTTGACATCGAGGCGAGGCTCGTCGCACGCATGCTCTCCGGCGAAGGTCTGCGCGGTGTTGCGTTGGTCGTCGCCAATAACCCTCTGGCGAGGCGTGTGCAGGATAGTTTTGAAAAAGAATGGCTGCGGCTAGGTGGCGTAAGTGTCGCCAACATATCGTTTGGGAGTGACCCTGCTGACGCGACCCGCATAGCGTCCGCGATGGAAAAACTGGGCACCAAGGCAGAAGCGGTTTTTCTCGCTGCCGACCCGGCGGGGGCACGCTTTGTTCGCCCCTACCTGCCTGCAGGCATGCCGGTATTTGCGACCTCGCACAGTGTCGATCCACGCGCCGCAGCGGTCGCCAATCTTGACCTCGACAACGTCCGCTTCCTGGAGATGCCCTGGTTTGCAGAACCCGATCATCCCGCCGTGATGGCCTACGCCAAACCCGCACAAACCCTGGCGGTAGAGGTGGAACGCCTCTATGCACTCGGGATTGATGCATGGCGACTTATCCAGTTGATTGTAATGATCGACGATGCGCGCAAACTGCCGCCTCTCGATGGTGTCACCGGCCGGATCATCGCGGATGGTCATCAACTCACGCGAGCACTCTCTTCGGTGGAGATTCGCGATGGCAAGCCGCAGCTATTTCGCCGCAGTGAATGACGCTGTTAGGCTTTTTTAGTCCGAAAAAAACCGGCGACGATGCCGAAAGGATCGCGGAGAATTTTCTAATCCATCGCGGTCTCGCCCTGGTGGCGCGAAATTATCGTTGCCGTTATGGTGAAATCGATCTCATCATGCGCCACGCAGAGACGCTGGTGT
>JBKJMK010000134.1:0-15059 GCA_046596005.1 Usitatibacteraceae bacterium
ATGCGAACCAATCTCGTGGCGTGATTCGCAGCCGCCCGATGGCAATCGATTTTTCGGCACTGCAACAGGTTCGCGCGGATATCGCGGCTAATCAGCCTGCGTTGATCCGCATGGGCCTTTTCGATGACGCTGCGTTACTCGTGCATATCACCCGTACCGAACATTTTGGCAGTAGCGGCACGGCCTATTTTGGCAAGGTGACCAATGCGGCGTCCAGTAACGCAGCGTCATCGAAAAGGCCCAAGCGGATCAACGCAGGCTGATTAGCCGCGATATCCGCGCGTACCTTTTGCAATGCCGAAAAATCGATTGTCAGCGGGCGGCTACGGATCACGCCGCGAGATTGCGTCGCAAGCGGTGCGGCTGCATTTGCAGTTGCCACGGTGTTATCCGCTTCCGCACGCAACAGGTTCGGGATGCCGGTCTCGAATGCTTGCGCGTCGATGATGTCCGCGCGCGCGGCTTGCGCAAGTACGGCAGCAACACCCAGCGACAAGGCAATAACCGCAATGGCGAGTGATCGTGTGATCGAGTAGTTGAAAATAAATGCCATTGAATGTCGGGTTGACTTTGTTGGTATGGAGCGGTGAGGGGGTGGCTGTTTGCCAATGCGGGTTGATGTGTTTAGGTATCGTGGGCAACACAATTTTTACCACAGCGCATTTGCAATAGACAGGAACTAAGTCACATCGGTTTGCTGACTTTTAATCAATGTCAATTGCCAGTAAGCCACGTCAGTCCATTGTTCAAACGTGCGACCCCGGCAATCAACGCGTGTGTAGGACATTCCCGCGATGGATTGAGGAGGCCGCATAGAGTAACGAGCCAAGCACCGGTGAGATGACCTACGAATCGAGATTAATGCCAGTTTTGATTGAAAAACGGCAGGTGTCGCAACCGGGATCGCGCGAATGTTCCTCGATTGCGCTGCGCTTCACCGAGGCTACCCTTGGCTGCATCAGACGCAATTATAGTTGTCCATTCGGGGAATGACCGCATTGCCGTGGCGGGGTAAAATATTGGCATGTCGACCATTGCGCCCGCCGCCGATTCGCTCAAATCAGACGTCACCATCATTTCACTGGTCGGATTTGCCCACGGCACCTCGCATTTTTTCCATCTGATGCTGCCACCGTTGTTCCCCTGGTTCATGAGCGAATTTGGCTTGGGTTACGCGCAAGTGGGCTTGTTGATGACGATGTTTTTTGTCATTTCGAGTATCGGCCAGGCGATTGCCGGCATCTGGGTGGACCGTTTCGGCGCGCATCGGGTGTTGTGCATCGGCGTCGGCTTGCTTACCTTGTCCGGTGTGCTGGTATCGCTGGCGCCAAATTTTCTTGGGTTGATGGGCGCGGCAGCGGTCGCTGGCCTGGGTAACAGCGTATTTCATCCTGCCGATTTTGCGTTGATGAATCGCCGTGTTTCGGCGCAGCGGCTTGGCCACGCGTTTTCGATGCACGGACTCGCCGGCAATGTAGGGTGGGCCGTCAGCACCATTGTGATGCTGGCCTTGGCGACGGCATTTGGCTGGCGCGCGGCGGGACTGGGCGCTGCGCTGTTTGGCGCGTCCTCGCTCGCGTTGTTGATCTGGAAGCGCGATTTATTGCAGTACGAATTACAGTCGGCGGCGAACGCCAGAGGCACTGTTACGGCATCAATGGACGCCAACCGTGCCAGTCAGGGAACCTGGTATTTCCTGCGAACCTCATTGGTTTGGTTTGCCTTCGCGTTCTTTTTCTTCTCCACGTTCGGTTTTGGCGCGTTACAGAATTTCGCGCCTTCGTTGCTGCGCGATCTTTATGGCCTGTCGATTACCGCAGCGACATCGGCGCTCACGATCTATCTCATCGGCAGTTCAATGGGTCTGGTATGGGGCGGTTTTCTCGCCAAACCCGGCAACGCGCATGAACGCTATGTCGCGGCGGCCCTTAGTCTGGGTGCGGCGCTGGCGCTGCTGCTTTCGTTTGGCGCGCTGCCCGGTTGGCTGGTGCTGCCGGTCATGGCGGCGATGGGTTTTGGTATTGGTATTGCCGGACCCTCGCGTGACTTGCTGGTACGCACCGCGACAAAAGCGCGTCTCGGTGAAGCCGCATTTGGCCGCGTTTACGGCATGGTCTATTCCGGGCTTGATGTCGGGCTTGCGTTGTCACCGATTGCTTTTGGATTGCTGCTGGACAATCAACTGCCGAAACTGGTGTTCGTCGGGATTGCGGTCACGCTGGTGATGGCGATTTTTGCGGCCGCGGCGCTGGGCAAGGTGGTGTTGGCCCATGCGCCGGAGAAAGTCTCCTAGAAATTTAGAAACACCAGCATTGGCGCGGCTTTCCGGATATAAATGTCCTGCAAGCCGCGCCAGTGAACGATCTACGTATTCATCGTCGGCTGCGAGGCTAATTTCGCAGACAGCATTGCGATCAACTGCTGCACATTGAATATCGTCACGCCAAATTTTTCTGCGCGCATTTTTAGCCCGAACACCGCGTTATCCCGCGATGCCAGCGCATCAGCGCGGGTGTGATACGCAAGTGCCAGGAATGGCTCGTCGTCACGGTCGCGGCAGCGCGGAAAGCCACCGGGCATCATCAATTGCCTGGTGGAGAACCCTTCCGGCATTTTCGCGAGCGTCGTCCCGGCGAGGTAGCGCGCGAATATTTCCTGTTGTCTGGTGACGTTCAGTTTTAGTTGCGGGTAAGCCAGTACGCGCTTGAGTTCATCGGTTGCCGGTGGATGCGTGAGCACTTGAATTCGCCCATCGCGTACGCCTTGCCGCAACGGATTCATGTAAGGGTCGTCAAATACCAGCCAGTCAATGACGACGTTGGTGTCGAGCACTACCCTGATCGGCGCTTGCTGGTCGGCGCTCACAGTGCCTGCCCGGCAGCCACGCCGGATGCCCAGGCCCATTGAAAATTAAAACCGCCCAGGTGACCCGTTACATCAACAACTTCGCCGATAAAAAACAAACCGGGAACATCATTGGCTTGCATGGTCTTCGACGACAGTGCGTGGGTATCGACGCCTCCAAGTGTTACTTCGGCTTTGTTGTAACCGAGGGTACCGGAAGGCTTGACCTGCCAATCCTGAAGTTCCGCGAGCGCACTTGCAAATGCGGCATCAGTAAATTGGACCGCGGGTTTCAATAGTCGATGCGCCTCGCACCACTGCTGGGCAAACCGCTTCGGGAAGCGTTCGGCCAACAGGTTGTTGAATTGTACTTTTGCGTGACGTTGTGCGGTCAACCATTCGAGCGTGGCGGGATCGGCCAGCAGATTAATGTGAATCGGATCTTTGGGCGAACCGTTTTGCCAGTAAGTGGAAATTTGCAGGATCGAGGGACCGGACAAGCCGCGATGGGTAAGGAGCAGCGACTCGCGAAAAATGCCGCGGTTGCATGACACTTCGGCATCTAGCGAAAGCCCGGAAAGGTCACCGTATTGCGCAAGCGTTTCGGGATCAAAACTGAGCGGCACCAGGGCCGCACGGGGCGCAACGATCTTCAGGCCAAACTGTTCCGCAATATGGTAGCCAAATGGGTTTGCGCCGATCTTCGGGACTGCCAGGCCACCGGTCGCGATGACGAGGGCAGCGGCGTTGAAATCCCCTTGTGTTGTGGCGACGAGGTAACGTCCAGCGGACTTCGACACGGCATTCACCACGCAGCTCATGCGCAATTCCACCTGTGCGCGGTCGCATTCGGTCTTGAGCATGTTGATGATCAGCACGGCGCTGTCATCGCAGAACAATTGTCCGAGCGTTTTTTCATGCCAGGCGATGCCATGACTGTCAACGAGCTTGATGAAATCCTGCGGCGTGTAGCGGGCGAGGGCGGAGCGGCAGAAATGCGGATTTGTTGAAAGAAAACTTTCCGGCCGCGTGTTGAGATTGGTGAAGTTGCAGCGGCCACCGCCGGAGATACGGATTTTTTCGCCAAGCTTGTGGTAGTGGTCGATCAGCAGGACGCGCTTGCCGCGTTTGCCTGCCTCGGCCGCGCACATCATGCCGGCCGCACCCGCGCCCAGAACAATTACATCGAACGCGGTTTTCAACGACGGACTTCTTTATGCCGAAAACAATCGAGGAGATGATCATTCACCATGCCGGTCGCCTGCATGAATGCGTAACAAATAGTGGAGCCGATAAACTTGAAGTCGCGTTTTTTCAGGTCCTTACTCATTGCGTCGGACTGCGCTGTTTTTGCTGGCACGTCTGTCATCGCGGCCCACGTGTTTTGCTTCGGCTTGCCGCCAACGAACGTCCAGATGTAGGCATCAAAACTGCCAAATTCCTTTTGCACGGCTAAAAACGCGTTGGCATTGCTGACCGCACTGTGAATCTTCAGGCGGTTGCGTACGATGCCCGCGTCAAGCAGCAATTCAGCCGTTTTTTCGTCGGAAAATTTGGCGACCTTTGCAGGGTCAAAACCGGCAAACGCGGTGCGATAGGATTCGCGCTTGTTAAGGATGGTCGACCAGGAAAGCCCGGCCTGTGCGCCTTCAAGAATCAGCAACTCAAACAGGGTACGGTCATCGTGAACCGGAACGCCCCATTCATGATCGTGATAGTCGGTGTAGCGCTTGCCGAGCGATGAGTTTTCACACCACGGGCAGCGGATAACGGGCTTCTGCAAATCCGGGGCTCCCTAGCCTTTGATGTAGCTTTCGAGCTGTGAAATGGTGAATTCATGGTCACTGATGATGTCGTTCATGAGATCCCGAATTGACAACATGCCGACCACCGTGTCGCCGTCGACCACCGGCAAATGGCGAATATTCTTCTCGGACATGATCGCCATGCATTCACGCGTGCGCGTCTGCGGGCTCACGACCAACACGTTGGCCGTCATGATGTCCCTGACCAACGCTTCCTTGGAATTTTTACCCTGCAAGGCGATTTTGCGGGTGTAATCGCGCTCTGAAACGATGCCGACCAGCTTGCCCTTCTCCATCACGATCAACGCACCGACGCCCCTTTCGGCGAGTACCTTGATGGCGTCGAAAACGGTGTCATCAGGCTTGATGCTCCATAGGGCGTTGCTGTTGCCGGATCGATTGTTGAATAGCTCGGAGACGGGTTTCATGGCACACCTCGTTTGTCGGTGGTCGCGGCGATTGGTCGTTCGGCGAAAAAACGCGCTACATGTTCGGGTAATTTGGCCCGCCGCCACCTTCGGGCACTACCCATTTGATGTTTTGGGTGGGATCTTTAATATCGCATGTTTTGCAGTGTACGCAATTCTGTGCATTGATCTGCAGTTTCTTGGCGCCGCTGGTCTTATCCTCACCGGGGACGTCGATGAATTCATACACACCTGCAGGGCAATAGCGTGATTCCGGGCCATCGTAAAGGGCCAGATTGATGTTCACCGGAACGTCTGCGTTGAGCAGGGTCAAATGCGCGGGCTGATCTTCTTCATGATTGGTGTTGGAGATAAACACTGACGACAAGCGATCAAAAGTGAGCACGCCATCCGGTTTTGGATAGGCAATTGGCGTGACTTCCGATTTGCCTTTCAGCGTTTCGTGGTCTGCGTGTTGGTGGTGAAGCGTCCACGGTGCTTTGCCGCCGAACACGACCTGGTCTATTCCCACCATCAACGTGCCGGTGTAGAGCCCCTTGCTCATCCACGGCTTGAAGTTGCGGGCCTTGTGCAATTCTTCATGCAGCCAGCTCGCCTCGAAATTGATCGGGTAGTCGTTGAGCTCGTCGCTCTTGCGGCCCGCCTTTAGCGCCGTTAACACCGCATCTGCCGCCAGCATGCCGCTCTTGATTGCGGCATGGCTTCCTTTGATGCGTGAGGCATTGAGAAAGCCGGCGTCATCGCCGATGAGCGCGCCGCCCGGAAATGCAAGTTTCGGCAGCGATTGCAGACCGCCCGCGTTGATGGCGCGTGCACCATACGCGATGCGTTTGCCGCCGTCGAAAAATCCGCGAATCGCCTGGTGCGTTTTGTAGCGCTGGAATTCTTCAAACGGTGACAGATATGGATTGCTGTACCCCAGGCCGACGACGAATCCGACAGCGACCAGATTGTTTTCAAGATGATACAAATATGAGCCACCGTAGGTATCGGTATCCAGCGGCCAGCCGGCAGTGTGGATCACCAATCCGGGCGTGTGTTTTTCAGGTTTTACTTCCCAGAGTTCTTTCAATCCAAGGCCGTAGACCTGGTGGTCGCGCCCCTCGCGCAGCTTGAATTTCTTTTCCAGCTCTTTGCCCAGATTACCGCGGCAGCCTTCGGCAAAAAACGTGTATTTGGCATGCAGTTCCATGCCACGCGCATAGCGGGCGGTGTGCTCACCATTCTTGCCGATGCCCATGTCACCAGTGGCAACGCCCCTGACCGATCCATCGTCATTGAACAGCACTTCTGCGGCCGCGAGGCCCGGATAGATTTCGACGCCGGGGGCTTCTGCCTGTGTGCCAAGCCATCGGCAAACATTGGCCAGACTGATGACGTAATTGCCGTGATTCTTGAAACAATTCGGCAGCATCCAGTTTGGTACCTGCCGCGCTGTCGACGCGGACAAAAATAGAAAACGATCTTCTGTCACTGGCTGATGCAGGGGCGCGCCCTGGGCTTTCCAGTCCGGCATCAATTCGGTCAATGCAATTGGATCCATGACGGCGCCGGACAGAATATGCGCGCCAACTTCCGAGCCTTTTTCAACGATGCAAACGGAAACTTCCGTCGCGTCAATTGCAGCCCGCTGCTTCAACCGGATCGCTGCGGCCAGCCCCGCTGGTCCAGCGCCGATGATGACAACGTCGTATTCCATCGATTCGCGTTCACTCATGGGGCATTGGGTTATGGTTGATGTAACAAGTATTATAGAGGCAACGTTAACTAGGGAAGTCGGTACTGTGGATCATCCGGAAACAAAACCTGGCCTGAAACTTTCATCGATCCGGTTTCCGCTTCGCTGGGGCGAAATGGATGCGCTTGGGCACATCAACAACGCCGTGTATTTGCGCTATTTTGAAGAAAGCCGCGTTGCCTGGAGCGCTTCGCTCGGCATTCATCTGGACGGCAAGGGTGAAGGAATGATTTTGCTCAAGGCCAGCCTCACGTACAAAAAACAGGTGACCTATCCTGCCAATATCGACGTCGCACTTTTCGCCGGCGCGATCGGGCGAAGCAGCTTTACTGTTGTCAATACGCTCACTGTCGAAGGTGATGACACACCATCGGCCATTGGCGAATTTGTCATTGTCTGGTTTGACTACATCGCCGGAAAGTCGTTGCCGATCCCTGCGACGCTGCGAGCGGTATTAGAAGGAAAGGCGGCCCTGGTTTGAACGCTATCGGCAACGGTTTTATGGCAGTGGGCGCGGGTGCTGCCATTGGTGCGTGGGCACGCTGGGGGTTGTCCGTTTGGCTCAATCCGCGATTGGCGTTTTTCCCCTTGGGCACCTTCGTGGCCAATGCCATCGGCGGATTTCTGGTCGGTGTCGCGATGGCATATTTTGTCAGGCACCCGGACTTGTCCCCTGCGTGGCGTTTATTTGCGGTGACGGGTTTTCTCGGCGGCTTGACGACGTTCTCCACTTTTTCGGCTGAAGTGATCGCGCTGATTGAACGTGGCGAAGTGCTGTGGGCCTTGGCTGTGGCCGTCGCGCATTTGCTGGTATCGCTATTGCTGACGGCAGTGGGGATATGGATTTATCGGTTGTATGCCGCTTAATCGTGGTGAGAGTGCAGTCCGGCATTCAATAAAGTACGCGTCTCCGCTGGGCGATGCGTTCCCTTAATATCGACCACGGCGTAGATATTTGCAGCCTGTAATGCTGTCCCGCAATACCGGGCAAGGACCTAACGGGAGAACACGCCAAAGAAAAAGCCCGCCCCCGACGTCATCGGGAACGGGCCTAATCCAACGTTTAAGCGCGTTTAAGGCAGCAACGCGCGGAACAGGCTACGTCCGTGCGTAAACGCGTAGATGTAGCGCGGTGCCGTGTTCTTGATCGTTAGCGCCTCCACGATGACATTCGCGAAGCCTGTGTTTTCGCGTGCCCAGTTTGCGCCACCGTCCAGAGAGATGAAGACGCCAATATCGGTGCCGACATAAAGCCGCTGATTATCGGCAGGATCGGCCACGATCGTGTGCACGGGCACATCGGGAATGCCGGTGGCACCAGAGCCATCAATGCTTGTCCAAGTGGTACCAAAGTTGGTGGATTTGAACACGTGGCCGACGCTAGTACCGGTGTTGAAGGTCGACACCGTCGCGTACACTGTACCCAACGTTACTGGATCGGCAGCAACCCATGATACAAAACACCCGTCAGGCCGCACTTTGCTGGAACTCCACACGGTTGTTGATGTGGAGGTAGTGGCGATAGCGGTGGTAAATACACGGCAGTTGGTGGCTGCACTACCAGTGCCCGTACCCGCGTAGACGCGATCGCTCGACTGTGGCGCAACAGCCCACGCGCCGATGCGGGAGCCGAAGAATGCACCAGCTCTTACCCAAGCCGGTGAGCCTGCGCCGGTTGCGTTGGTATTCCGCCAAGGCAATGCGCCGCCAATCCACATGTTGCTTGGGTTCGAGGGGTCTTGTGCAAACGGCGCGATAAACAAAAAGTTGCCAGCCGCCTCGGTGATGCCGGTACTGAATGGGCTAAACGATGCGCCGCCATTAACGCTGCGCTGGAGAGATAGCCCGGTAAACTCTGCCCAGAGCATGTTGGTATTCAAGGGGTTGACTGCGACATATCCACCGTCACCACCTTGGATCGCCTGCCATGCGTTTGGTAACCCGGTCACGCCGCGAATGGTGCCATTATCCTGCGCGCCAGCAATGAACGTGTCGCCGTCAGGATAAGTTGCGCCGTGATAAAACTGGGTGACCTGGTAGCCGTTGTTTTTTTCTCCCCACGCAAGCCCACCGGCGACCGTATTGCCGCAAACAGGCGAGGCCGGCGTGATCGGATTTGGTGAGAACGCCACCGGTGCTCGCGCGTCGTTGGTGACAAAAATACCGCCGTCACTACCATTGAACATGATTTTATTGGTGGTGCCGTTGTATTGCGGATGGAAGGCGATGGCGTGGTTATCTGCGTGGGCATACTCCGGATCGACGCCGCGCCCGAACCACCAATGGGACGCCTGGCCAAAGTTTTGTCCGCCGTCATTGGAGCGGAACAGATCAATGCCGCCCGCCCAAACGATGTTGGGGTCAACGGGGTCAACGGCGATGATGTTGTCATACCAACCCTGGTTAAGAAACTGGCTCGCCCCGAAACCGCATTCGCCCAAAGCGCCGTAGACTGGATTCGACAACAGCAGCGTGTTCAGTTTCACCGGGCTCGTGTTGCTGACGCGTGTCGTCCAGGAGCCGCTAGCACCTGAAGCCGTCGAACGGAAAACACCTAACAGGCCGTGGTTAAAGTTCCCCGTCTCGATGCTGGCAGCCATTGCGTAGAGGATATTCTGGTTCGAGGGTGCCAAGGCCAGCGAGGTGCGGCCCATATTCGGCGGCGAGAATACGGAAGTCCACGATTGCGTAGCCGACGATGTATCCAGCGCGCGATAAATGGCGCCTTGCGTAAAGGTGCCGCACGATGCAAACACCATCGCTAACGCGCGGTCGGTCTGAATGGCCAGATCCATACAGCCATTTACTGTTGTGCCATCCAATACTTTCGTCCATGTGCCACCGCCATCGACGCTACGAAATACCCCCGTACGCGTCGCTGCGTAAATGCGCTGGCTGGAGCCGCGCGACATGACGATCTTTTGCACATAGAAAAAATCAGGCGTAGCGGTGCTTGCAAGCTGCACCCAAGTTTCGCCACCGTCGAGGGACTTGAGGATGCCCGCGCCGCGAACCGCGTCGCCGTTGAAGAAACCCTCGCCGGTTCCTGCATACAAGATATCGGGATTGCGTGGATCAAGCATCATGGAATTGACCGCGATGTTGACCAGCAGATCGGCTTTCGGCGTCCATGTGGTGCCGCCATCGTTGGTCTTCCAGACGCCGCCAGCCGCGCCAGAGGCCCACATCGTTGCGGGGTTAATTGGATGAATCAGGATCGCACGCGTACGACCACCAATGTTGCCCGGACCCATCGCTGTCCACGTGCCGCCCAGACCGGGACCTACAGTTGAGGCGATGCTCTGGGATGTGCTTAGCGGCGTCTGCGGATTTGCGTCTGAGACGAATCTGCCTTCAAAGGTCGAGTAGACCGGCATTGCGGCGGCCTGCTGCAGGGCGTCCAGATAATCTGCTGGACCGAGAGTCGTCGACTGCCCCTCAGCAAGACGCTTGGATAAAAAGTGCGTAAGCGCACCCTGAGGTTGATCGAATGGCATCTGCGCGTCGCGCGAACCCCAGGATTTCTGCCACTCCGCGACTTGGTCTGCTCGCGCAAGCTTCGTTTGTTTACTCAGCTTTGCGGGCATTCTCTTTATCAATTGTGCGACCCGCTCAGCCACACGTGGATCGGTTTGTTCGTTGGTGGTGACGGCAATGCCATCCTTTTTCATTTGCGCATCTCGCGCCGCAGTTTGCAAATCGGTATGCGCGCAACCGGTGATGGTGGTCACGACGGCCACCAAAGCACCGACGATCAAGCTATTTTTTTTCATGACATTTCCCCCAAGAAATTGCGTATGTTGCTGAAAGGTACTGAAAACCATGGACTCACCACAAAACTATCCAGGACATATTTATATTGCAAGGATCCTACCCACCCTTACTCAACTCCACGCCAGGGCGCACCACTTGCGGTGTTGCACGGCAGCCGGGAAGAGGAATGACGGGACTGCGAATGTAATTGAACTCGACCTCAATCGTGCCGTCTGGCAGCCCCATTGGGGGCCCGCGCAACGCGCCCGATAGAAAATTCACGCTTTCGGCAGATTGCACGATGGGCATCATCGTCAGCGCTTCTTCGAGCGCGGCAAGCTTCGTGATCTGTGCCGGGTTCAACAAAGCACGGACCTCGACCATCGTTTTTTGACGACGCGCCTGCGATTGCGCGCAGATGGCTTCGAGCTCAGCGTGTTGTTGACGGCGCATTGCCGCATCGGGTTTCTCTTTGCGCGCCTTGATCTTGATATCGATGTTAGCGTCGAAGAGTCCGGCGCGTTTTGCCGCGATGGCGCGATAGTCCAACCAGGACAAATGAATACGGGACAATGCAGTCACCTGTTCCGGGTTCAAGTCGAGATAACGAACCGCGTCTCGGGCAAGCAGACGATCAGGCACCTGCGCAGCGGCGCTAGAAAGCATGGCGAGCAAAATAACCAATACCCACCATGCCCCGGTCTGAACACCATTCACCGAAGCACTCAATCCAATTTGAGTGTAACAAGGGCGCCGAACTTAAACCCGGTTGCGGCGTCTTCGGGCGGCGACCAGGAATGCCAGTGGCCCCATCAGCAGTAGCAAGGTGCCCGGTTCGGGCACACTTGCGGTACTGGCGCTCAAGTGATTGATGCCTGCGCCATCGCCGAAGCCGGCGAACTCAATTCGGCTGATGTTGACTGAGTCGCTGACGATACCGGCAAACACGGCCGAGCCGTCGCCATTTCCGGCATTGTTGCCAGCGACATTGAACGCGCCCAACAAAATGTTCGACGAATCGAATGCGCTGATGGTGCCTGTGAACGCGCCATAGCTTAAGGCTTGAAGTTGCGCGCCTGCCGAACTAACTGCACTGGCAAAAGCAATGCTGAAAACCCCCGATAGCGGCCCGCTATTGAGATCGTACAGCGCCAAGATCCAATCGGACGCCAGGAAATCCGCGTTGTAGGTGCTTCCGTTGAAGATGGTAAACGCATTCGCCCCGCTAACCGTGACCGGTCCTTGGGTAAATGTCGAGCCGAGTTGCGTCAAATCCGGGCCCGGCGCGCCCCAGTCAACGGTGTACCCTGGGCCAATCGCAGCGCGGCTGCTGGTGAGTATCGCTGTGGCGAATGCAGTTTGGGCGGTTGTGCCCAGCAACATTGCACCATAAAGGAATGATCGCAACCATTTGCCTACGGTACTCTTGGCATTCATCTTTTTCGTCCCTGAGAGATTGAAATTGTAAAACCCGGGCGCGGCCCGGAACTGATCGCGGAGAGCAATATCGCCCGCCACTGCAAACTGAAGATGTAGCAGGAATCGCGCCGGTTTTTGATAACATTGATAAATCAATGCCTTGTGTACTTTGTGCTCCCGCAGCAATTTACTGAGTGTAAATTTTGGCGACACAAACGCGAACTGCGTCGTTATGGGTCCGTACGCTAATTCGTTTCATGCCATGTGATGCGCATATCTGGAACGGGACGATAGCGGATCAACCATGTTCATGTGACTGGAATCCGGCATTCAATAAAGTGCGCGCCTCAAAAATCACTTCCGACGCCGTAAGTCCATGCGGTGCCATGCCGTGCGCCAGACACTCGTCCGCTGCCGCGCCGTGCAGGTAAACGCCTAACCTGGCTGCATCCAGAGGATTCATGCCCTGCGCCAGAAATGCGGCAATCATTCCGGACAGCGCATCGCCCATGCCGCCCGATGCCATACCCGGATTGCCGGACGTGTTGATCCAGTAGTGTCCGTCAGGGGCGGCGATGACTGTGCCGGCACCTTTGAGCACTGTCACCGCATTAAATTTGACGGCGATGGTCAGCGCTGAACTGATTCGATCGGACTGAATTTCACTGGTAGACACACCAAGCAACCGCGCGGCTTCACCTGGGTGGGGCGTGAATACCAAACTCAAGCGCTGGCGCTGCTTTCCAGTTGTTTTTGCCTGAAGACCCGCATGGATACTGGAGTTTAGCGAAATCAGTGTCAGCGCGTCGGCATCAACCACTGTCGGTAGTGCACGTGCGAGCGCGCTGGTTAGCATTCGCTGGGCGACTTTGTTTGTCCCCAGGCCCATGCCGATTGCGAGCGAGGTCATCGATTGATCGGCGACGAGTTCTTTGGCGGCGCGCAACATGATTTCAGGGTTGACAGGATCAAATCCCGGTGCATCCTTGGCGATGAGACCGAGAAACACTTTGCCCGGCCCCATATGCAATGCGGCGCGCGCAGCGAGAACAGCCGCGCCGATCATGCCAGACGCACCACCGATGATGCCGACGTTGCCGAAGCTGCCTTTGTGAGAACTGTTGCGCCGTTTTGGAATGAGTGGCGCGATGTTGACGCGATTGAGCAATTCACCTTGTGACTTGGAAGCGGCTACACCCAGCTCATCGACGTGAATTTCACCAGCGGTGTCGACACCGTCAGCGGTGTAAAGGCCGGGTTTTGCGCCCAGAAAAGTGAGCGTGAAATCCGCCTGGATCGTGGTGCCCGGCGCGACGCCTGTGTCTGTCGACAATCCGCTGGGAACGTCGATGGCCAGTATCGGCGTGTGGTTGCGGTCGGCGTTCGCATTGGCACGGCTGATGATGTCTGCAAATACACCCTCAGGCGCACGCTTTAAACCAATGCCGAACAAGCCGTCGATGATGAGATCAAATTTCGCATCATCGGGAAATTTTGTGATGACCGCGCCTTTCGCTTTGCGGTAAGTTGTGACGGCAGCCCTCGCGGCAGGGGCTGCTTGTTTTTGCTCGAGGGTGTCAAGCACGGTAACGCGTTGCCCGGCTTTGCTGAGGGCTGCTGCGGCTACCCACGCGTCACCACCATTGTTGCCGGGACCGGCGAGCACGAGAATATTTGCGCCCCGTTTTTTTTTGATGATCGTAGTCGCGAGCACAGCAACGGCAGTGCCCGCACGAAGCATCAAGGAATCCTTTGGTTTCTTCGTTGCGTGTGCGCTTTCGATGGCGCGAATTTCGGCGGATGAGTAAAGTGAGTCATTCATTTTTATGGCACCAGAATGGTGTCTTTCGCCACTTTGGCGAGGTCCGGATAGTCGAGACTGTAATGCAGCCCCCGACTTTCCCTGCGTGCCAATGCACAGCGCACAATCAGCTCTGCGGTTTGGACGAGATTGCGCAGCTCGATCAGGTCGTTCGAGATGCGAAAATTGGCGTAGTAATCGTGGATTTCTGACTGCAACAGGTTGATACGGTGCATCGCGCGTTCGAGGCGTTTGTCGGTGCGTACGATGCCGACGTAGTCCCACATGAAGCGGCGCAGTTCATCCCAGTTGTGCGAAATGATGACCTCTTCGTCTGCGTTGGTGACCCGGCTTTCGTCCCATGCGGGTAGCGCGGGTGAAGAGCGCAGCGGTTGGGTCAACAAATCATTGGCGACTGCTTCAGAAAACACCAAACACTCGAGAAGCGAATTGCTCGCCAGCCGGTTTGCGCCGTGCAATCCGGTGCAGGACACTTCGCCGATGGCATAGAGGTCATCGACGTCGGTGCGCCCGCGCAGATCAGTCACAACGCCGCCACAGGTGTAATGCGCGGCAGGCACCACGGGGATAGGGTCTTTGGTGATATCGATGCCGAGCGACAGGCATTTTTCGTAAATGTTGGGAAAATGCGCTTTCAGGAAATCAGCTGGTTTGTGCGAGATATCGAGATAGACGAAATCCAGACCGCGTTTTTTCATTTCAAAGTCGATGGCGCGGGCGACCACGTCGCGCGGTGCCAATTCGGCGCGCTCGTCGTGCTGCGGCATGAAGCGCTCGCCGGCTTTGCTTTTGTCTTTATCAGGAAGGCGCAGATGGCCGCCTTCGCCGCGCACGGCCTCGGTAATCAAATACGATTTGGCCAAGGGGTGGTACAGGCAGGTGGGGTGAAACTGGATAAATTCCATATTTGCCACCCGACACCCGGCCCGCCAACCCATTGCCACGCCGTCGCCGGTGGCGATATCGGGATTGGAGGTATATAGATAAACCTTGCCCGCCCCCCCTGTTGCAAGCACCGTAAAACGCGCACTGACGGTATAAACTGACCCAGTGAGATTGTTGAGCGCATAGGCACCGTAGCAACGATTTTCGTCCGGCCTGCCAAGTCGCTTCGAGGTGATCAAATCAACCGCGAGGTGGTGCTCCAACACCTCGACATTCGGATGCGATTTCAGTTGCTGCGCCAGTGTTTTTTGCACTGCGCGGCCGGTTGCGTCGGCGGCGTGCACAATGCGCCGATGAGAATGTCC
>JBKJMK010000149.1:0-13550 GCA_046596005.1 Usitatibacteraceae bacterium
ATTGTAGGTACGTTAATCATCGCCGCAATCGCCATGGACGTCGTTCTTAAAGAAGAGCGACAGCGTTTACAGCCCCCGCAGGTTGTCACGTCGCTACTGCCTTCGTTTCTACCGACCAAGCCGCCCGTGTCGGCAACGACACTGTTCGAGACGATCAGCGCACTAAAGCCTGATCTCGAAGAAGAACGCAAAAAAGATCCGCCGCAGGGGCTTGGGCTGGACGTTGACTAGGCGAAACTCCAGCATTGGCGGGCCTCAGCGAGCAAAAATGGTCTGAAGTCCTTTCCAGTAGCAGAGTTTGATAAAAAGTACCAGATCGTGAGGCTTTAGAAGTTCCCCGATTTCCTCAATCGCGCTTCTTGTCAGCCAGTACAGGCTCCACCGATCCGCCACCGGCGGATAGTGCGGGTTTTCGTGTGAACCACGCTTGCAATTTGACGCCCCATGTATCGAAATAGGTGTAGAGCACCGGCACCACCACCAGCGTCATGGCGGTTGACGTGATGATGCCGCCAATGACGGCATGTGCCATCGGTGATTGTTGCTCGGAGCCAGCACCGAAAGCCAGCGCAAGTGGCAGCATGCCGCCGATCATCGCGGCAGTCGTCATCAGAATTGGTCGCAAACGCACCTGTCCTGCCGCAAATATTGCATCTTCGCGACCCATTCCGCTTTTGCGTCCGTGGTTTGTGAAGTCGACTAGCAGGATCGCGTTTTTGGTGACAAGGCCCATCAACATGATGAAGCCGATCACCGAAAACAGATTTAGCGTTGACTTGAATATCAGCAGTGACAAGAAGACGCCGATCAACGATAGCGGGAGGGAAGCCATGATGGCGACAGGCTGCAGGAAGCTGCCAAACTGCGAGGCAAGAATGAGATAAATGAAGATCACCGCGAGGCCGAGGGCGGCGACTGCATAGCCGAGCGAATCGGCCATTTCCTGCGAAGAACCCCCGAATTGGAATTGATATCCGGGCGGTAACGTGACTTCTTTCAATGCTTTTTGCACCTCTGCCGATACGCCACCTGCCGTATGCGTCGACG
Source organism: Usitatibacteraceae bacterium (assembly GCA_046596005.1). Taxonomy (GTDB): domain Bacteria; phylum Pseudomonadota; class Gammaproteobacteria; order Burkholderiales; family Usitatibacteraceae; genus UKL13-2. Next base: position 1,048 of record JBKJMK010000149.1, read on the forward strand.
CAACGCCAGACCAAACCTGGATGAGGCGCTGAAGATTGCGACGCTCGATCTGACGTTCGGCGAAGGCGGGTGTGAAGTCGGCAATCTGGCGCAACGCGATCATGCGCGGGCTGCCGTCGGAATTGGTCTGTGAACTTGGCAGATAAATCTTGTCGAGGTCGGCAACACCGGTGCGCTCGTTCTTGGGCAGACGTACCAGCACCTGATGGTTCTCGCCGTCCGGCCCTTCCCATTGGCCCGCATCCTCGCCCGCGATCATGGCGCGGGTGGTGGTGACGACGGACGACATCGATACGCCTAGGTCACTGGCGAGTTCCCGATTGACGGTGATATCGAGCGTGGGGCTGGTCGGCTTGTAGGAACTCTCGACATCCACCGTACCTTTGATGGCTTTTAGTTTTGCCACGACTTCCTGTGAGATTCGATCAAGTTCACGAATCTCCGGGCCCATCACGAATATCTGGATCGGACGATTCCAGCCAACCCGGACTTCAAGGCCAGCGATTGTCGATAGACGTTTGCGGATCGCGTCATCGAGTTGCTTCTTGGAGCGGGCGCGGTCTGCTTTATCGGTGAGTCCCAACCCGAACCATGCGCCGTTTTTCCAGACATTGCGCGATACACGCTTGATCTCGGGAAATTCGCGCAACGCTGCCTCTACTTGTTCGGCTTTGCCGAGTGTGTAGTTGAGCGACGATCCGATTGGCGTTTGGATACTGGCATTGGCCCAGTTTTCATCGGCTTCCGGGACAAACTCAGAGCCGAGAAAAGGTACAAGCGCGAAGCTACCAAAGAAAGTCAAGGCGGCGATCCACAGCACGATACCGCGATTGCGAATCGTAAAGCGATCAAATTTCAACTGGTCACGCTTGAAGCCTGATTTCACGAAGTCGATCATCGCAAGTTTTGGAACCCATGTCCGGCGATACTCCGGCAAGAAAGTCCAGCGGAGAACCTTGTCGTACCTGGCGTGCAGCCAATCCATCATCGCGGCCTGTTTGTCGAGAACCCACTTGATTGGTCTCACACGGTTGATGAATGACGGAGAGTCCTGCCAAACGGCGGAGAGCATCGGGTCAAGGGTAAAAGAAACGAACAACGACACCAGCACCGCCACCGAAACGGCGATACCAAACTGGTAAAAGAACAAACCGATGATGCCGCCCATGAATGCCACCGGCAAAAAAACTGCGACGATCGTAAAGGTGGTCGCCATCACAGCCAGGCCGATTTCCTGGGTGGCTTCGAGGGATGCCTGAAAGTGGCTCTTGCCCATCGCGAGGTGGCGGACGATATTTTCACGAACCACAATCGCATCGTCGATCAGGATACCAATCGACAGCGACAACGCCATCAAGGTCAGAAAATTGATCGTAAAACCGAAGGCATACAGCGCGATAAACGTCGCCAGTACCGAGATCGGAATGGTAAGTCCAGTGATGACGGTGGAGCGCCACGATTGCAGGAACAAGAAGACAATTAACACGGTGAGGCCCGCGCCTTCGAGAATCGTGTGTTTGACGTTATCCACCCCTTGCTTGATAAATTTGGATTGATCGAACGTGAGTTCCAGGCTGAGATCAGCTGGCAATGTCTTCTTTAGTTTTTCGATATTGCTGCGAATGGATTCGGCCGCCTCCAGAGTGTTTGCACCCCGCGTTTTGCGGATTTCGATCGAGATGCCGCGCGTGCCGTTGCTGGTTGAGAGAGTGGTTTCTTCGCGTTCGGTATCGAGGATGCTGGCGACCATGCCCAAGGTCACGGGGGCGTTGCTGCCGTTGGTGCCGCGGCGGGCGACGATCACCCGCTCGAAATCGGCTGCATCCTTGAATTTTCCCTGCACCCGCACCAGACGCTCCGTGCGGTCGCCGACGAGAAATCCGGCTGCCTGATTCTGGTTCTGGCTTCGAATGGCTGCGACCACCTGCTCGGCGCTTACACCATAAGCTGCCATTTTGTCGGGATTGAGACGTATCGCCATCTCGCGTTGCACCGCACCCGAGACTTCGATCGTACCGACGCCGTAAGAGCCTTGCAGGCGCTTCACGACCAATTGATCGGCCAGGTCCGAAAGTTCACGCAGCGAGCGTGCCGGGCTCTCCATGGACAGGTACATGATTGGCTGATCGTTATCGTTATCGGCGCGGGTCACGGTGGGCTCGCCGACATCCTTGTTAAAGCCGCGCCGGACGCCCGCCACCTTGTCGCGTACGTCTTGCACGGCAGTCTTCACGTCGATATTAAGATTAAATTCCACCGTCACGCGCGAGAACCCTTCGCGGGAAAATGAACGGATGTTTTTAATCCCGCTAATCGTATTGATCGCTTCCTCAATCGGCCGGGTCACATCCTGCATGAGCGCTTCAGATGATGCGCCCGGGTATGAGGTCTGCACCTGTACGATGGGGAAAGTAATATCCGGCATCTGATCGATGGACAGGCGCTGATAGGCGAACAAGCCCATCACCACCAGGCCCACCATCATCATGGTGGCAAAGACCGGATTATTGACGCTGATTTGGGTGATTCTCATGGATGTTCCTTGCGATAGAGCACGGGAATACTTGATGATTGTTGAAAAACGCTGTCAATTCTGCGCTGCGGTACCACCGCAGAACCCGGCTAAATTTGCAAAAAAGAAAAGTGCACCGCGACCGACATTTTTAGACAAAGTCGGCGTAATTTTCAGCGGGCCTTAAGACTTTGCAACCGAATTGCCGTCTGCTGAAGATTTAGGATTGGACACAGGCTGTGCGGCGGGCGCTGCACCTGGCGCTTTAACGACTACGTTTGCCCCATGCTTTAAGCCGTCGGCCTTGACAGTAATTACCTGCGCCCCCGGCGAGAGTCCATCGCGTACTTCGACAAGTCCGAGTTCCACACTGCGGTTGCCAGGCGTGATTGGCTTCCTTTCCACTTTGCCGTCCTTTAACGTGTAGACAAAAGACTGCCCGCCTTCATTGATCAGGGCGGCCAACGGCACGGCGTTTACTGTGGCGCGGCTGGCAGCAGCGAGCGTGCCATTGGCAAACATGCCGCCTTTGAGTGCGCCGTCCGTGTTCGGCAGCGCCACGAAGATCGAGATCGAGCGCGATCCTGCTTCAGCTGCGGGGCTGACACGTTCAATTTTTCCCTTGAACTCGCGTTCACTGAATCCGTCCACCCTGAATACGATTTCCTGGCCCACCTTAATCGCGGGAATATCAGAAACCGGCACCGGTGCCTCCAGTTCCATCCGTGAAAGGTCGACGATGTGCATCACCGGCGCATCCGATGTAATTTTTTCGCCAACGTTAACCGCGCGCTTGGCGACAATCCCTGCGAATGGCGCGCGCACTTGAGCATCTGCCAATGCTCTTTGTGTAATGGCAGCCTGTGCGGTCATGGATTTGTAATTCGACTCGGCGACCTCGAGGCCACTGGCGACGTTATCGAACGCAGTTTGCGAAATGAAGTTCTTGGCTAGCAAGGTTTGATTATTTTGCGTAGTCTTCCGCGCAAGATCAAGTTTTGCGCGACTTTCGGAGACCATTGCAAGTTGCATGTCGTGGCGCGCCCTGAGGTCGGCACTATCGATCGACGCCAGAATCTGTCCAGCGGTCACACGTTCGCCTTCACGTACATGCACCTGTGAGACTTCGCCCGCAACCTTGGATTTCACCATCGCTTGCAGGACCGGGCGCACTGAACCCGACACCGGTATCACCAGGCCGAGGTTTTGCGGGGCCACTGTTGAGATATCTTTTACGGAGAGTTCGAATATCTTGTTGGCAGCGGGCTTTTTCGCGTCTTTATTCGCTGACGTGGCCCGCCAGGCGACCAGCGAGCCGATCGCAACAGCAGCGGAAAGGCCCGCGACCGTAAGTTTCACCCAGCCGCTACGGCTGCGGATGGATCCCGTGACGAGAGCGGCGGAGGGAGTGCGCTTAAATAGCATGACGGCCTTTGGTTAAAGTTCCATTCGACAGGCGCAATTTGCGCTTACGAGGGACGAATTGCCATTTGGATGCGACGAAACGCGAAAACAGATTTATCGAGCGGAGTTTACGCCGATGAAATGCAGATAAAAGCACCTGATTAAGGGATATAGGGACCATCGTATATCGGCCTCTAAGGGGTGGGCGGCCCGGGCAGCGTGCGCGCCCGGGGAATCCTGCTGCGATCCCAGTTTTGGGTGGCAATCGCGAGGAGCTCGCTGACCGATGAGGCAACCTCAGCATCGGTAGTAGGTTGTCCAAGGAAACGCAACGCCGACCCCAGCACGCCACGCACGGCATCGGCCGTTGCCGAAACCGAAGAAGCCAGCGTTTGCTTGGAGAGCTTTTGGCCCCGTTCGTTGACTGCAACCGGAAAGTGCAGGTATTCGGGGGTCGGATAGCCAAGCAACCGCTGCAAATGGATTTGCCGCGCGGTGGAATCGAGCAGGTCTGCGCCGCGCACAACGTGAGTGACGCCCTGCTCGGCGTCATCAACAGTCACCGCAAGCTGGTAAGCAAACAGGCCATCGCGGCGCACCAGGACAAAGTCACCGATGTCGCGCTCGATGGATTGTTCTATTTCACCCTGTATTTGGTCGGTAAAAGTTATTTTCTCGTTGGACGTTCGCACGCGAATCGCGTTGCCGCCGTCGGCAATACCCGAAAAGCGGCAGGTGCCTGGATACACCGGTCCTTCCAATCCGGCAATCGCAGAGTCAGAAATCTCCTTGCGTGAACAACCGCAAGCATAGACTAGTCCGCGTGAACGCAATATCTGGATAGCCGCCTCGTAAATGCCTTTTCGGGCACTTTGGAAGATGACCTCGTTGTCCCATTGCAATCCAAATTCCTGCAATGTGCGCAGAATATCTGCCGAGTGAACCGGATCGCAGCGCGCCTGGTCCACGTCCTCAATGCGTACCAGCCATTTTCCGGCATGCGCCTTGGCGTCAAGGTAGCTCGCCAGCGCCGCGATGAGAGAACCAAAGTGCAGCGGACCGGTGGGTGAAGGGGCGAAGCGTCCGATGTAGCTCATAATATTGCGAGCCGACAACTTGAACGTACGCCATGATTTATCGCATCGCCGAACAATCCGACTGGAACTGCGCGCAACGCGAAGGTGTTTTCGCCAGCGGCGACTTGGCGGCGGAAGGCTTTATCCATTGCTCCGAGCGTTATCAAGTCGCACGAACTGCACAAAAATACTACCGGGGGAAAGCTTCCCTGTTTCTGCTGGAAATTGATGGCGCTTTGCTTGGTGGCACGTTGGTGCGCGAGGATCTCACCGGGTCGGGCGTTTTCCCACACGTGTATGCGCCGATTTCCCTCAACGCCATTGTGCGACATTTTGATTTTGATTCCAGCACCTGTTGCGCATCGCGGGAAGGCCGCATTGTCGCGTTATTTGAATGAGGCGACAAAAATATTCCCTTGACTATTGACTGCGGGCCACCACCTAGATTTAACCATAAAGAAAATTGCGGAGACAACATGATTGAGATCAGAAAATCTGACCAGCGTGGATACGCTGATCACGGCTGGCTCAAGAGTTATCACAGCTTTTCGTTTGCTGATTATCACGACCCTAATCACATGGGTTTCGGGCCGCTGCGGGTAATCAATGAAGATCGGGTAGCTGCGGGCATGGGCTTCGGCAAGCACGGCCATCGCGACATGGAAATCATCAGCTACGTACTTGATGGCGCGCTGGCGCACGAGGACAGCATAGGCAACGGCTCGGCAATCAAACCTGGCGACGTGCAGCGCATGAGCGCCGGTACTGGTGTGACGCACAGCGAATTTAATCATTCCAAATCTGGTGCAACCCACTTTTTGCAAATCTGGATCATGCCAAACGTAACCGGCATCACGCCGTCGTATGAAGAAAAACATTTCGATGACGCGTCCAAGCGCGGCCAGTTAAGGTTGGTCGCATCACCCGATGGTCGCGATGGCTCGGTCGTAATCCATCAGGACGCATATCTTTACGCGGGGCTATTTGAAGGCACGGAAGAGGTGGAGTGTTCGATTGCCGCTGGCCGGTTATGTTATGTACATATCGCGCAGGGAAATGTGGTGGTCAATGGTCAAGCACTCGAGGCCGGAGACGCCATGAAACTAACTGGCGTGCGCAACATTCATATCGAGAAAGGATCAAACGCCGAAGTGCTGGTATTTGATCTTCCATGAAGGAAAATCCTTGAAAACGACAACGGCGACTCAATCGTCCGTGCGGGTCATAGATTCGCATTGGGCCAATGTCGGTGACAATCTGAAAGTTCGCCGCGCGTTGCCTGCTGCAGGGCAGCAGGCGCTTGGCCCATGGGTGTTTCTCGATCATTTTGGGCCGATGCTGACAGACGCGCGCGGAAAAGGCGTACCCGAACATCCACACGCAGGCATTGAGACAGTGACTTATCTTCTTGAAGGCGGCATGGCGCATCGTGATTCTGCCGGACACGAGGGCCGTGTTGAAGCGGGCGGCGCGCAATGGATGACATCTGGTCGCGGTATCGTGCATGCCGAACGCCCGTTCGGTCGCGACGGTGAGGCAGAATTCAGCCTGCACGGCATGCAGTTATGGACGAGCTTGCCGCGCGCGCTGAAAATGATGCCGCCGCGCTATCAGCGCATTGACGCCAGGGATGTGCCCTCGGTCGAAAAAGATGGCGCCACGGTTCGGGTTATTGCAGGCGAATCGAATGGTTTGAAGGGCACTGCCGATGTGCTGATGCCGCTGTTTCTATGGCATGTCGCGCTGCAAGCGGGTGCGGAATGGCAAGGTCAAATTCCAGCTGGTATGGAAGCGGGCGTTTATGTGATGGCCGGCGATATTAAATTGTGCGAAGACGGGGCGAAACTTGGCGTTGGACAACTCGGCATCGTCAATAAAAATTCTGCGACAGCGCCGCAAGCAATCACGTTGTGCAATGATGGCGACCTGCTGGCGCACATCATGGTACTCGGTGGCGCACCTGCGGAGGGGCCGTTGGTGTTTCACGGTCCGTTTGTCATGAACTCGATTGAACAAATACGTTACGCCGAAAAAGCGTATGTGAGCGGACAAATGGGCACACTTGCCGGGGACCAGCCATGATCGTAGCCACACGACACCAATTGGAACTTGCATGTCCGAAGTAAATATTCTCGCCTTTGCAGGCAGTGTCCGCAAGGAATCCTGGAACCGTAAAGTACTCAACGTAGCTATAGCAGGCGCTCGCGATGCGGGCGCAACTGTGACGCTGGTGAATCTTGCCGATTACCCGATGCCGATCTACGACGCTGACTGGCATGAGGAAAACGGTGTCCCGCAAAACATGTTAAGGCTTCGCGAGTTGATGATGCGGGCGAACGGCTTACTTATCGCCAGTCCGGAATACAATACGTCGATTACGCCATTATTAAAAAACACAATCGACTGGCTGTCGCAGTCGGTCGATGCGGCGAGCGGGAGTGCGCCCTTCACGAACAAGATTGGTGCCCTGCTTGGCGCGTCCGACGGCGCGTTCGGCACCATTCGCGCGCTCCCGCATGTTTCCTACATCCTGTCAAACCTGGGCGTATTCATGCTGCCCGTGGTTGCCGTGCCAGGTGTCAGTCACTCGTTTGACGCGGCAGGCAATATGAGCAATGAGCGCGTCCGGAAAATGGTATTTGGCCTCGGCGCAAAGTTGGCATTGACGATTGGAAAGCTGGTCTGAGGCGCATGCCGCCGTCGATAACTATCTGCTATCGAATGCATTGAAAATATTCATTGGCGCGCGGCTTCCCAGTCGCGCAAACTGCATGCTGACTTTTAACAAGTGAGGACCATCATGGGAAAGAAATTGGCCGAGAGCGTTCCAATTGATTTGGGTATCAGTGAAAAAGATCGCGCAAAAATTGCAGCGGGACTTTCGCATTTGTTGGCCGATACCTACACGCTCTACTTGAAGACCCACAATTTTCACTGGAACGTGAAGGGCCCGATGTTCCAGACGTTGCATCTGATGTTTGAAACGCAATATACCGAACTGGCACTCGCGGTAGACATGATCGCAGAGCGGATTCGTGCGCTGGGATTCCCGGCACCGGGCACTTACAAGGAGTACGCAAAGCTCTCCTCGATCAAGGAAACCGATGGTGTTCCGGAAGCGACCGAAATGATACGGCTGCTGGTAGATGGGCAGCAGGCAGTGACGCGTACCGCCAGAAAAATGTTTCCAGTCGTCGATAAAGTTAGCGACGAGCCGACGGCTGATTTGCTAACCCAACGTATGCAAGTGCATGAGAAGACGGCGTGGATGCTTCGTGCGTTGCTGGAAAAATGAGATTGAGATCGTTAGATTCAACCTCAATTTTTGACGCACCATTTATTAAAACGGAACGAGACATGGCAACTATCGAATTGACCAAAGACAACTTTAACGCCACCATCGAAAACAACGACGTGGTGATCGTTGATTTCTGGGCTCCATGGTGCGGCCCATGCCGCATGTTTGCGCCAACTTTTGAGGCGGTATCGGAGCAACATCCGAACGTGGTCTTCGCCAAGCTCAATACCGAGGACCAGCAGGAGTTGGCGGCATCGTTCAATATCCGTTCGATCCCGACACTGATGGTGTTTCGCGAAAAGGTCATCGTCTTTTCGCAAGCCGGCATGTTGCCTAAAGCGGGATTCGAGCAGGTCGTTCAAAAGTCACTCGAACTCGACATGGTGAAAGTACACGCAGAAATTGCTGCCGAGGTGCCGCAATCGGCATAGCAGCGGTTTTGCAATTGTTGCCGTCGCGTTGTCGGCGTGCAACTGTGTAACTTTTCAAGATAGGACAGAGCAGCTCCTGGTGCCCGGTTTAGTTCGGTGTACTTCAGTACCGGCGGTAACCCAGATGCCTTTGCTGTCCGCCAACTCCCCAAGGGCATGCATGGTAGCGAGTTGGATCAACTCCGCTGCACCATTTTTGCCGTATAGGTGAATCCGCCCCGCATTTGAGATAATGCGCGCACTTCCATTTGTTGACCGCTGCCATGCTCCCATCATTTTCACCGCTCCGCGACGCGTTTCTCGCCGATGAGTCGCGCACACTTGATGCACTGATTCCGGTTGCCAAACTCGACTACAACGCGAATACGCGCGCCAGTGCTACCGCCCGCGGCTTGGTTGAGGCAGTGCGTGCACGCCAACAAAATCATTCCGGGATGCAATCATTTCTAACGCAGTACGATCTCTCGTCACAAGAAGGTGTGCTGCTGATGTGCGTGGCGGAGGCATTGTTGCGCATTCCCGACGCGGCAACGGCGGACAAACTGATCAAAGACAAGTTTTCACAAGGTGACTGGAAGAAACACCTGGGCGCATCAGATTCGCTGCTGGTAAACGCGGGTACGTGGGGCATGATGTTGACTGGCAAACTGGTCGCGCCGACCGCGGCCAGTATTGCCGATGTCGGTGGCTGGCTGACCAGGCTTGCGGCAAAGGCGGGCGAACCAATCGTGCGTGCGTCATTGCGGCAGGGCATGAAGCTGATGGCCGAGCAATTCGTGATGGGCCGCAATATCAACGATGCATTGCAACGAGCTGCGTCGGATGATCAGGCGAAGTATCGACATTCGTACGACATGTTAGGCGAAGCGGCGATGACCGCCGCTGACGCCGAGCGATATTTCGTGTCTTACCAGGATGCGATCAAGGCGATCTCATCGACCGTGAGGCCAGGCCAGAGCGTAGTTGAGGCACCCGGTATATCGGTAAAACTCTCCGCACTGCATCCGCGCTATGAATTGGCGCATCGCGATCGGGTGATGCAGGAGTTGTTGCCGAAAATCACGAAACTGGCGGCAATGGCGCAGGAAGGTGGCATCGGCCTGACGTTGGACGCCGAGGAAACCGAGCGTCTGGAACTGTCGCTGGAATTATTTGCGGCTGTGTATGGCAACGCGCGATTTGCCGGCTATGAAGGCATCGGCCTGGCGGTGCAGGCTTATCAAAAGCGCGCCAGCCACGTCATTGACTGGCTGTCGGCACTATCGGCCAAGCATGGTCGTCGTATGATGACGCGGCTGGTGAAGGGTGCCTACTGGGATACCGAGATCAAGCGTGCGCAAATGCAGGGTTTCAGCGGTTATCCGGTGTTCACGAGGAAAGCGAATACCGATGTGTCCTACCTTGCCTGTGCGGCAAAGATGCTGGCGCGACCGGAGGTGTTTTTCTGCCAGTTTGCGACGCACAACGCGCACACCGTTGCGACGATACTGGAACGCGCGGGTGCAGCCAGCCGGGAACAGTTTGAATTTCAGCGCTTGCATGGCATGGGCAGGGAGCTTTTTGATGAAGTGTTGGCCGGGCACCACGCCGCGTGCCGCGTATATGCACCGGTTGGCACACATGAAGATTTGCTGCCTTACCTGGTGCGCCGCCTTCTCGAAAATGGTGCTAACTCATCTTTCGTGAACCGCATTGCGGATGCCGATGTTTCTATTGATGATGTCATTGCAGACCCGATTGCGGCGTGCGAGGGTAATCCGCAAAAGGCCAATGTCAAATTGCCGCTGCCACAAAATTTATTTATTGCAGCAGAGATCAGCCGATTGAATTCGGGCGGTTTCAGCTTTTCCGATGTCGCGGCCACCGATGCGATGCAAGCCGCAATGGCGGCGACGTTGCGACGCACTGATTTCATTGCAAAACCCTTGATCGCGGGCGACATCATGCGCGGCGCGTCAATCGACGCGCTCAGTCCGACGACTCTCGAGAAAATCGGCACCGTGGAGGAGGCTGATGCGCAATTGCTCAGTTTGGCACTGGAGATCACGTCAAAGTGGCCCGGTATGCCGGGTGAGGAACGCGCAGCGGTTCTGGAGCGCGCGGCAGATTTGCTGGAAGCACGACGCGCATTTTTCATGGCGCTGTGCGTCAAGGAAGCGGGAAAGTCACTGCCGGACGCATTGGGTGAAGTTCGTGAAGCGGTGGACTTTTGCCGTTACTACGCCGCACTAGCGCGCCGGCATTTTGCAGCGCCGCAATTTTTGGCGGGCCCGACCGGCGAGAGCAATGAATTGTCGTTGCATGGGCGCGGTGTATTCGCCTCGATTTCGCCGTGGAATTTCCCTCTGGCCATTTTGATTGGGCAGCTTGCCGCCGCGTTTGCGGCCGGCAACGCGGTCGTCGCCAAACCCGCCGAGCAAACACCGATCATCGCGTTTGAAGCGGTCAAATTGCTGCTTGAAGCGGGATTGCCAAAGGATGCGATCGCGTTGCTGCCGGGCCGCGGCGAGGTTATCGGTGCAAAATTAGTGGCGGATCCGCGCATTGACGGTGTCGTGTTTACGGGTGGCACCTTAACGGCGCAGGCGATCAACAAGAGCCTGGCCAATCGCATGGGCCCGATTATTCCCTTCATCGCGGAAACGGGTGGCTTGAACGCGATGATCGCGGATTCCTCCGCACTGCCAGAGCAAATAGTCAATGACGTGGTCGCGTCCGCGTTCAACAGCGCCGGGCAGCGTTGTTCGGCGTTGCGAATTTTGTGCGTACAAAAAGACATTTTTCCACGCGTGGCAACATTGCTCGAGGGGGCCATGCAGGAGTTGCGCCTTGGCGACCCTCGGCAATTGGACACCGATATCGGTCCGGTGATTGATCGCGAGGCATTCGATACGCTGGTGGCGCATCGCGAGCACATGGCACAAAACTTCAAGACCATCGGCCAGACGCAGCTTCCACGCGATATTCCAGCCGGACATTTTTTCGCGCCTTGCGCATTTGAAATTGACACCTTTGATGCCATTAAAAATGAAGTGTTCGGACCGATTCTGCATGTACTGCCGTTCGACGCGGACCAACTGATGGATGTCGTTGATCAAATCAACGCCAGCGGATACGGCCTCACCCTGGGCATACATTCGCGAATTGAGGAAACAATTCACGCCATTCGTGCCCGCGCCCGCGTCGGCAATGTGTACGTGAACCGAAACCAGATTGGCGCTGTCGTAGGTGTACAGCCGTTTGGCGGCGAAGGATTGAGTGGCACCGGGCCGAAAGCGGGCGGGCCGCACTATCTGTTCCGGTTTGCGTCGGAGCGCACGTTTACGGTCAATACTGCGGCAGCGGGCGGCAATGCAGCACTGATTGCAAGCTCCGAATAAAAAATATTGGCACTTAGGTGCTTGGCGCGATTGGGTTGTGATGATGAAACCGGCAAGACAAGAGGGAGGGCAAATGCAAGCGCTGGCGCGAGGGATAACTTTTTGCAGTTTGTTTGCACTGGCGGGATGTGCCCAATTCATCACGCCAAGGCAGCCGCAAAGCTTGTCGCTGTCGTTTGCAGCCGTGCAGCCATTCTCGCTAAACTCCCTTGGCGAAACCGCACCTTCGGCGTGGGAGCCTTGGGTGCTTTCACGTTTTTTGGCGCGCACCATATATCGTATCGTCGACCACGAGGGCGAACGCGTGCTGCAAGCTGATGCCAATGAGTCCGCTTCAGGTCTGTTGCAGCCTCTTTCTCTCGCGGCCGCGGAATATCCGCATCTGCATTGGCGCTGGAAGGT
>JBKJMK010000219.1:0-5549 GCA_046596005.1 Usitatibacteraceae bacterium
GTATCTTGTAGGCCAAGGCAGGTCGCACTGGCGCTAGTGTTGCGTCTTGTTTGCCGCAGCCACTTAGCCCAACAGTTATCGCCATGCCCATTGCAACCGAAATAGATAAGTATTTGTAATTAAACGATTTTGTTGTTTTTTTCACAAGGCTTGCCCGCATATTTTTCTTTGACGAAATGTACGAAATATAACTGACCGAAGAGTAAGTTACGCCCAAACCTACGAACTGTCAACTTGCACGAAACGAAGTTTGTCGCGTGCGTTTGTGAATGACACCCGGCATTTCTCTACGCCCGCAAATGCTTTTGGGGCATTAATAAAGTGCGAGCGTCACGCCAGACGGGATTCGAAAAGAACGCACGACCAGCTTTCAGGGTCAGCTTTGGGTTGTCAATGAATGCAACGCAGGTGGGAACCGCGCCGCGGAAAATCCTTGCCCAGACACGGGTTTGATCCAAGCGGGATCGGGCTTCCGGGTGTCGCTCAAGTGACGGCCGAGCGCTTTGCGGAGGGTGATGCAGTATGAGCAACCGGTTGTGCGTAACTCGTCAGGCCGTGGGTCTTCATCTTATCGAGGGGAGAATATTCTTTGGGAACGGGATTCGTTGGTCAAGCTATTGAATCGCGCCACCGATAAAATACGCCGCCCTATACCCAGTTTTTTGTCCGTTCAACCGCCTGCCGCCACGACTTAATTCGCGCATCTGCTTCGCTTTTGGTGAGCTTCGGTACAAACGTGCGCTGCGTAACCCAAAGGGACGCAATTTCTTCCTGTGTTTTCCAGAAGCCTACGGCCAAGCCTGCCAGATATGCGGCACCCAACGCGGTCGTCTCGGTAATCTTGGGCCGCACGACATTTACACCAAGCAGATCGGCCTGGAATTGCATCAAGAAATCATTGACCGACGCGCCGCCATCAACGCGCAACTCAGCCAAAGGAATGTCCGCGTCCTCGCGCATCGCACCCGCCAATTCCGCACTTTGGAACGCGATCGATTCAATTGCAGCACGCGCAATGTGCGCACGCGTGCTACCGCGTGTGAGGCCGAGTATTGCGCCGCGCGCGGTTGGGTCCCAGTAGGGCGCGCCGAGACCAACAAATGCCGGCACCACCATCACGCCGCCGGAGTCTGGTACGGATGCGGCCAGTGCTTCGACGTCTGACGACTGTTCGATAATCCCCAAGCCATCGCGCAGCCACTGCACTGCGGCTCCCGCGATAAAAACACTGCCTTCCAGTGCGTATTGCGCGGGCTTTCCTGCAAGCCGCCAAGCAACAGTTGAAATCAGATTATGTGTAGAGGTGACCGGCGCGTCACCCGTATTCATCAACATAAAACATCCGGTCCCATACGTATTTTTGGCCATACCCCGTCGATGGCAGGCCTGCCCAAACAATGCGGCCTGCTGGTCGCCAGCCACACCGCCAATCACGATCCCGCGCGGCAGGCCTTCACAGTCGGTTTCACCGATGATTTCGCTGGAACTGACAATTTTCGGCAGGACCGACCGCGGAATGTCCATTGCGCGCAGTAGCTCACCATCCCACGTTAACGTGTGAATGTTGAATAACATCGTGCGTGACGCGTTAGAAACATCCGTGGCATGGACTTTGCCTGATGTCAGTTGCCAGATCAGCCAGCTATCGATGGTGCCAAATGCAAGTTCGCCACGCATTGCTCGCTGGCGCGCTCCAGGGATATGCTCCAGCAACCAATTCAGCTTTGTGCCAGAAAAATACGCATCGATGACGAGACCGGTTTTTTCGCGAATGGTGCCTTCCAGTCCTTCGCGTTTTAACGTTTCACAGAAATCGGCAGTGCGGCGATCCTGCCATACGATGGCGGGCGCTAGCGGTGTGCCGCTGGCACGATCCCAAAGTACCGTTGTTTCGCGCTGGTTGGTGATGCCAATAGCGCCGATGTCATTGGCAGCAAGGGCTGACTTGCCAATTGTTTCTGCTGCAACGCGGCACTGGCTTTGCCATATTTCCATGGCATCGTGCTCCACCCAGCCGGGTTTGGGGAAATGCTGACTGAATTCGCATTGCGCCGATGTGAGGATGTCGCCATTTCTATCAAACAGCAGCGCACGGGAACTGGTCGTACCTTGGTCAAGAGCGAGGATGGCCTTCATTTGGGATTGCACATAAACAGGTGATGGTGAATTGTGGCTGACAGTGACCCGTTGCCTGCGGTAAAATGTAAGGTAAGTTAAAAAAAGCAAATTTTAAAGCAGCATAACGCACTATCGGTATATCGGAGAACCTATGGGACTTCTCGACGACCTCAAGAAAGAGGCCGAGTCACTCAAGAGTCAGGAAGCTGTCAAGACGCAGTCGATCAAAGCAAACGCTGCAGCTGTAGACCGCGCATTGCGCAAGACCTTCCTGTACATGAATGAATTATTCAAGCAATTGAACGTCGTCAAACCACCGTGTCCGCTCGTCTATGATTTGCTGACGGTTGGCAAGATTGACGGCCTTATGCAAAGTGATTACCGCATCGAGTTTCGTACATCGCAACGTGAAAACGCCGAGCATTATGAAAATGTCGCCATCAATTTCAAGCGTAGCAAACTGGAACAATTAACAATCAAACGCGAAGCAGAGTTGATTGAGCGTTTCCGCGACTTGCTTTGGCAAAATAATATGCGCTTCACGTCCGAGCCGTTCAAGAATGACCGGCGCGTGACGACGCATGAAGTGTTCAAGATCAATTGTGAAGTTTTGTGCGGTGCGGATGTCGTGGGCGACTACGACAATGGCGTGATTCGTTTCAAATTAAAGAACGTCGAGGACTTCGGACCGACCGTCTACACGCTTGAACCCGATACCGTCACCGACAAGGCGCTGGAAGAATTGGCAAAGCTTTTTATAGGCAAAGAATCAAATTTCAAAGAATTGAACCGGCGTCCGGCATTCAACCCGAGCGCGACTGGACAGTTTGCAAGGCCACAGATGAAAGTGCCGCAGTATTTGGCAGATCCTGCGCCGCCAGTACAAGAAGAGGAGAAAAAAAGTGGGTTATTTGGGGCTCTTAAATCGGTGTTCAAAAAGCCGAGCGAATAGGGGCGACAGTTGCCACCCATAAAAAAGGGCCACATTGCTGTGGCCCTTTTTTATTTTTTTTCGAACAGCTATCGGCGATTTTGTAGCGCAGCAATGCGTTCCTGCATTGGCGGGTGGGTGGCACGTAACGCCATTAGGTCAATTTTATCCGAGATCCCGGAGGCCGCCATCGACTTTGGAAGTTCACCGGCATCGAGGCCACCCAGTCTGGTCAGCGCTTTGATCATCGGCTGCGGCGTGCCCATCAGACTTGCCGCACCTGCGTCGGCACGAAATTCGCGTTGGCGCGAAAACCACGCGACGATAAACGACGCAAGGAACCCGAATATGATCTGGCAGGCAATATCAGTCACGTAGTAGCCAATACCAGGCCCGCCGCGGTCATTCTTCAGGACAACGCGGTCGACAAAGTAACCGACGATCTTGGCCAGGAACACGACGAACGTATTGACGACACCTTGAATCAGCGTGAGCGTAACCATGTCGCCGTTAACGACGTGGGCAATTTCATGCGCCAGAACCGCTTCAACTTCTTCTTTCGTCATCGACTCCAGCAGCCCGGTGGAAACAGCGACCAACGAAGAGTTTTTAAATGCGCCTGTCGCAAAAGCGTTGGGAGCGCCCTCATAAATGGCGACTTCGGGCATGCCAATATTGGCCTTTTGCGCCAGTCGCCGGACGGTTTCGATCAGCCAGTGTTCGGTTTCATTGCGCGGACTTTCGATGACCTGCGCACCAGTGCTCCATTTGGCCATCGGTTTGGAGATTAGCAGCGAAAAAATCGCGCCGGTAAAACCGACAACTGCGGAAAACGCCAACAGCATCGGCAAATTCAGGCCATTGGCCGTCAGAAACCTGTTAACCCCCAACAAGCTGGTGACGACACCCAGCACAACCATGACGGCTAAGTTGGTGGCAAGAAAGAGGAATACACGTTTCATGGTTTTATCGTTCTCCAAAGTTGGAAATAGTGCTGGATTGTACAGTGAGCCGTTGATTTTGGTATCGCGTCGGAATTCGCCGCCAGTCACAGACAAAATGGGGGCGAACCAGGGTAAATCAACTAACTTTTTCAGTACGGCGCATCGATTTCACTACGGTGTTAATACGCGCATATGAGAGCCGAAAAATGCGTGAAAAGTTCAAGTGCCGGTATTGTTTGTACCGGCAAAACGCCGCGCACGCCGCGCATAGAAGCTGCCGAAGACCAGCGCAGCCGATATCGTCCAGAACACCGGCATCATCCCCAGCGCCGCGCCGACTGCGCCGAAGATGAGCGGCATCACCGTCTGGCTGCCATTGATGAGTGTGGTGCGCAGGCCAAGTGCTTCTCCTGCCCGTCCTTCGGGTGCGGATTCGTGAAGTAGCGTAAGCACCATCGGCTGCGGCGAGCCCAGGCCCAGGCCCAGTACGAACATCAGCGCCATCATCATTGCCACGGTGGTGGCGAACGGCAACAGGAAAAAACTCACGCCAGCGATTAGCAGTGCGCCCATGAGCATCGTCCACGGCTTGACGTGCTGCATGAAGAACGGCATCGCCAATCGCACAACAAATGTGGCAGCCGCGAACGACGCCATCACCAGCCCAATTTCAGAAGCGGACAAGCCGACGATGGAGCCATGAACTGGAATGGCAAACGCATACACATCCCACGCGACGGTCAAAATTGCCATCGTGATATATAAGCGCCGCAACTGCGGATCGCGCAACAGGTCGAACACGTGTCCAGTTTTGCTTCCCGAAGATTTTGGCGCTGGTGTAGGCATCGGTAGTAATCCTAACGACAACACCGCGATGGGCAAAAGCGTGAAAGATGCAAGCAATGCAAAGGTCGCGCGATGGCCAAAGCTGTCAATGCTCACACCAGCCAGTATTGGTGCGATAAAAGCGGACGTCGAAAAACCGAGCGCAACGTAGCTGAAATTGACAGCGCGGTCTTCAGGCCGCGAAAGCTCGCCGACCGCGTGATAGGCGGCGACATTCACCAACATGAACGCAAGGCCCACAATCACACATGTTACGTAGAGCACTGCTATCCCGGAGAATAGAAATGGCAATATGGCCCCGACCCCGACCGCGATCGAACCTAGCTGAATTGGCCTGACAACGCCGATACGGTCGATCCAGCGACCGGCGGTGACAGAAAAAATTGCCGGCAATAGCGCGTACATCGCCACCAGCGTGCCTACCGTCAATGCCGATTCGCCTTGATATAGCGCGTAAAGCGTTACCGAAATGCGGCTGCCGCTGAAGGCGATGTGATCCAGTACCATCAGAATGATGAGTAACGGGAGCGGACGCATGGTCGTGGAAGGCGTGGAGGGCATGGCGAAGTGTTACTTCTACCTGATGGGGATGCAATGCGCCATGATGTATCTCACGACTCTAACGTTACCGCGTAGCCGCGCGACGCATCGCAAGCGCGACGCCGACTGACGTAACAGCAATGCCGACAAACGAGATTGCGGTTGGCACT
>JBKJMK010000318.1:0-3542 GCA_046596005.1 Usitatibacteraceae bacterium
CAAGACCGAGACAAAGACCTGTAGCGATTGTCACTTGAGTCAGGCCAACGATAACAACGACATCATGGCGCAGTTGCTGTTGCAGGGAACAAACTTTGTCAATTTCGTCGGTTTTAACGCCTGGGTAGGATCGGCCAAAAACGTCGAGGCAGTAAAGGTGACGGAATGGGATGAGCCGCAGGCGGTAATCGGAAGTTATCTTCAAAAATATGCGTACCCTGACTGGTTCGCAGACCACCAAAAACGCGGACAGGAATTGCCGGAGGCGCACAACCATTCGACGGTGGGTGCCGTCCGTTGCCTGACGTTGCGCGGAGAATACCTGTTCGTCGCCGAGGGTGCAGGCGGCTTTCGCGTATATGACGTCGCCAACATCGCGAACAAGGGAGTATCCCAGCGCATCATCAAGGCACCGTTTTCACCACTCGGCCATGACGCACACATCCCCAGCAAAAACGCCACTTGCATGGCGCTGCCAACAAATCAGCCGATTGCCCCGGAGCGCAACAAGGGCGACCTCATGCGGGTAACCAACGAAGAGCAACCGTTCCATCCGATTTACAACTATGCGTTCATCGTCGACGCTGAAGAAGGCTTGATCGTGACAAACGTGAATACGTTTGCCGACGGTGAGCCACGCAACAACTTCCTTAAACGCGCGATTACCTGGAACGAGGGCGGAGTGCTCAAAGGCGCGCGACACATCACCATGGGCGGCCTTTACGCATACGTTGCAACCGACGCAGGATTGGTGGTCCTGAATCTTGACGATCCGCTTAAGCCGATCGTGGCCGCGACATTGCCACTGCGAGATATGCGTGCTTCCGCCTTGCAGTTCCGTTATCTTTTCGTCTCGACGGCAGAAGGCATGCAGACCATTGATGTCACGTCGCCCGAAAACCCTGCGCCGGTTGGAACCGCGAATATACCGCTGCCGAATGCACGCGGTATCTACCTTGCCCGTACTTATGCCTATGTTGCTGCTGGAAAAGACGGCCTCGTTATTGTCGACATCGAAAAGCCGCACGCACCGAAAGAATTGACACGCTTCACCGCAGACGGAAAGCTCAACGACGCCCAGGATGTGATTGTCGGGTCCACCAATGCCTCCCTGTTTGCGTACGTTGCCGACGGTGTAAATGGGCTGAAAGTAATTCAGTTGACGTCGCCCGATTCGCAACCGAAGTTCTACGGATTTTCGCCGGAACCCAAGCCGCAGTTAATCGCCTGGAGGAAGACCGAATCTGCTGCGCTCGCGGTGGCCAAAGGTCTCGACCGTGACCGTGGTGTGGACGAGACGGGCGGACAAATTGCCGTATTCGGTCGTATCGGCTCGCGACCATTTTCTCGCGAAGAAATGGCGCGGTTCTACCGGAATCCGAACGGAACGCTGTGGACGGTAAAGGACGAAATTGATCGGGCTGGATTTGTAGACACCAGACCCGCAGGAGCAAGAAAATGAAACGACGGATGATGTGGTGGTCGCCCCAGCGGGCTGCGTCAAAATTGATGGCGTTGGTGATTTTGCTGATCGCGCAGCTCACGGCGATTCAGTCTCAGGCGCAACCGCTGCCCTATCAATCACCGCACGAAACGCTCGGCACTGTCACCTGCGCATCGAGCCTCTGTCATGGCAGCATCAAGCTTTGGAAAGGTTCAAACGTACTGCAGAATGAATACCTTACCTGGTCGCGTACCGACAAGCATGCGCGCGCCTACAACGTACTGCTGAACGAGCGTTCAAAGCGCATTGCGACGAACCTGGGATTGAAGCAGCCTGCGCACGAGGCCAAGATCTGCCTCGACTGCCATGCACACGTCGTTCCCCAAGAGCGTCGCGGCGAGCGCTTCAACGTTACCGACGGTGTCACCTGTGAGGGTTGTCACGGCCCGGCCGAAAAATGGGTGAAGACGCACGTAGCACCGGGCGATTCTGCCACCGCACAGCACGCCGCCAACATTGACGACGGCATGTATCCCACTTCAGACGCGGTCGCCCGGGCGAAGCTCTGCATGTCGTGCCATTACGGCAATCAGGACAAGCTCGTTACCCATCGCATCATGGGCGCTGGTCACCCGCGCATGAGTTTTGAACTTGACACATTTACCGAGATCGCACCGAAACATTTCGTGGTCGACAAAGATTACAGCGAACGCAAAAAGGTTTGGGACGGCGCGAAAACCTGGGCGATCGGGCAGGCGCTCGCGGTGTCGGAAGCCATGACCATTCTGGCCGACCCGAAGCGCGGTCGCGACGGCGTGTTCCCGGAATTAGTTCTGTTCGATTGCCACGCCTGCCATCATCCGATGTCGGAGAATCGTTGGAAACCAAAGACCGCGTTTGGGCCTAGCATTTCACCTGGGCTGGTCCGTCTCAATGACTCGAGCATGCTGATGTTGCGCGCCATCACGCGTGCGATCGATCCTCAATTGGGCGACCGTGTTGTCGCACAAACACAGAAGCTGCATCGGGCAATTGCGGGTGAAGGCGATGCCTTTGCCGAGGCCGCTGCGTTAAGAAAACTTGCGCAGGAAACCGTTCCCGTGATGTCCGGTGCCACCTTTTCGAATCAGACGATGGCCACGGTACTCTCGCGGTTGATCGAAGACGGTATTCAGGGCACCTACAGCGATTACGCTGCCGCGGAGCAGGCAACACTGGCCATTGGCAGTCTCGGCGCTTACCTCACTAAACAGGGCGCGATGGCAGCACCGCAAAAATTCAATGCCAGCCTGAAGAAACTCACACTGTCACTTGCCAAGGACGAACAGTACAAGCCGCGAGAATTTGAAGCGCTACTCAAAGAGTTACGCAGTCAAACCGGGACCGCATTCCCCATAAAAGCCGCCGCAGCAGCGCCCGCAGGAGTAAAGCCATGAGTGATCAATTCGACATCGCCATTATCGGTTCCGGACCCGCCGGCATTTCGGCGGCAGGACACGCCGCTGAGCTGAAGTTGTCACATATATTGCTGGAAGCGCAAAAAGACCACTTCGCCGATACCATTTATAAATACCAAAAGGGCAAGCACGTGATGGCGGAGCCCGGCATCCTGCCGCTGCGCAGTCCACTCGATTTTGCCGAAGGCACGCGCGAAAATATTCTTGGTATCTGGGATACGCAGCTCAAGAAACATGCGGTCAATCTCCGCTTCGGCGCGGAGGTTTCCGCAATCAAGGGCGCGAAAGGTGATTTCAGTATTGCGCTGGCTGGCGGTGGCGAAGTGCGCGCCAAGAACATCGTTTTATCGATCGGCTTGCAAGGAAACCTTCGGAAACTCGGTGTTCCGGGTGAAAATTTGCCCACCGTCCAGTATCAGCTCGACGACCCCGCCGAGTATGAGGACGAGACCATCATTGTCGTCGGTGCGGGGGATGCCGGGATTGAAAACGCATTGGCGCTGGCCAAACAGAACCGCGTCATCCTCATCAATCGCATTGACGAATTCGTGCGCGTGAAGGACGGCAACATCGCGCTTATTCTTGCCGCCGACAAAGATGACAAAGTCGCCATCCGCTACAGCACGACGGTTGAGCGCGTC
>JBKJMK010000388.1:0-8912 GCA_046596005.1 Usitatibacteraceae bacterium
ATATCTTCCTGTAGATAGGGGTTGCGTTCCACTACCCAAATATCGCCGAGTACCTCATAGAGCATGCGCGCACTGCGCCCAGTTTTTCGTTCACCGCGCAGCTCTAGCAGGATGTCCCATGCGTCAGCACCAAGCAATCGCATGACGATTTCGCGGTCGGAAAAAGAGGTGTAGTTCTAGGGGATTTCCCGCAGCCGCAAGGGTTCTGAATTGGTTGGCGAATCAATCTGCATACCATTTGAAAAAGGCAGCACATCGCCCGATTTTTTAGCGGGCTTGGCAGATGGAAAATAGGCTGGATTGGTGGACATGATGGTGGTGAAATTGACGCGAAGTCCATTCAGTAATGGAGCCTGTTCATTCTACCGCAGCGCAGCAAAATTTGACCGCATTCAACTGCATGTCATGCTATCTGCTGTGCGCGGAGAATGTGCCAGCCGCGAACATCCCCCTTACTTACAGCGTCGCCCAAGCCCGGTTTTAACTGCAAAACTCGCCGCTTATCCCAAATTTGGAAGCTGAATTCAGGCTGCGTGATAAAATCAACGCGCTATTTCTACTTGCCGTCCCCCATGTCATCAAACCCTAAAATTATCAGAATTGCCTCCCGCGAGAGCCGTCTCGCAATGGTGCAAAGTGAATGGACGGCCGCAAAGTTGCGCACGCTTTACCCTTCGACCAACGTCGAGATCATCGGCATGACCACCAGGGGCGACCAGATTCTGGATATGCCGCTGGCGCAAATTGGTGGCAAGGGGCTGTTCATCAAGGAACTCGAAACCGCCCTTGCGGACGGTCGCGCAGACATCGCCGTCCATTCGATGAAAGACGTGCCGATGAGTCTGCCGGCGGGTTTCTCGGTCGTCATCGTCGGTGAGCGCGAAGATGCGCGCGACGCCTTCGTTTCCAACCGGTTTGCCAGCATTGAATCCTTACCGCGGGGCGCGACGGTTGGCACGTCCAGCTTGAGGCGCGAAAGCCAACTGCGGCACGCGCGTCCCGATCTGAAGATCGAAGCCTTGCGTGGCAACGTCAATACGCGACTCGCCAAACTTGACGCCGGACAGTTCGATGCAATCATCCTCGCCTCGGCTGGACTGAAGAGGCTCGGTTTTGAGTCACGTATCCGTGACTGTTTGGCCCCTGCGTTCTATGTTCCAGCTATCGCGCAAGGTGCGCTTGGCATCGAGTATCAATCGGCGCGCGCGGACGTTGCTGCTTGGCTGGCCCCATTTGCGAACCAGGATACGACGTCTATCATCAACGCGGAACGTGCCTTTGGCCGTGCATTGACGGCGAGTTGCGACGTGCCCATCGGCGCGCATGCCATTCTGGTTGAAGGCGTCCTCTCACTAGACGGCTTTGTGGCAATGCCGGATGGTAGCCGCATGATTCGCCGTGCAATGAATGGTAGCGCAGGGAATGCGGAATTGCTCGGCACCGCGCTGGCACAAGTGCTTATCGACGCGGGTGCCGGCGAAATTCTGGCGTCGCTATCCCGGCACCGCGCGGATGCAAACTGAAACCCCGTTGCAGGGGCTTACGCTGGTGGTCACACGTCCCCGTATCCAGGCGATCCGCACCGCAATCGCTTTGCGTGAAGCCGGCGCCGAAGTCATCGAGTTTCCGCTACTGGCAATCGCACCGCTCATCACGTCAATTGCACCGCAGGATTTAGCCAGTGCTTCCGGCATTATCTTTGTCAGTGCCAATGCGGTTGCGTATGGTGTGCAGGCGCTTCGGCGCGGAGGTGAAATTGACGCGACCGTGCAAATGTTTGCGATTGGTCGCGCTACGGCTGCGGCACTGGCGGATGCTGGTTTTCACGATGTTGTGTCACCGCAACAAAGTATCGATAGCGAGGGCCTATTGGCGATGCCGCAATTGCGCAGCGTAGAGGGCCGACATATCATCCTCGTCAAGGGTGTTAGCGAACTTGGTGGCCGCACTTTGCTGGAACAGACTTTGGTGACGCGCGGCGCACGTGTCACGGTGCTCGAATGTTATCGACGTGCGCCATTTGTGCCCGATTTGGCGGCCAGGGAAGCGTTAAAAAAATCGCTCGCGTCTGATCGCGTACATGCCTGTTTTGTCTTGAGCAATGAAACGCTGGAGAGTTTGATCAGTATTTTTTCAATCATGGATATTACGTTGCAATCAAAAATCGTTTTGCTCGTCCCGCATTCTCGCGTGGCAGACGCGGCGCGGACCCACGGCTTCGATAAAATCGTGGAAGTGCCGTTGGCCGAGTCCGCACTGATCGCAGCGCTAACCGGTTTGAAACCACAATTACAGTTGCTCACGGCACCTGCACACTAATTCATGGATGAATCTCACACACAGCCGTCAACTTCCCCCGCGCCTTCTGCAAGGGGAGCGGCTGTATTGGCAGTCGCACTCGCGCTAACCGGTTTGGCGCTAGGTTTGTGGGCATGGTGGGATGCTCGTGATTCGGCACAAACACTCACCCAAAACATCGGTGTGAAACTCGCGGAGCAGAGCAAGGTTCAAAGTCAA
Organism: Usitatibacteraceae bacterium; assembly: GCA_046596005.1. Classification (GTDB taxonomy): domain Bacteria; phylum Pseudomonadota; class Gammaproteobacteria; order Burkholderiales; family Usitatibacteraceae; genus UKL13-2. Next base: position 2,518 of record JBKJMK010000388.1, read on the forward strand.
ACCGCGCAGCAGGTCGATCAAATTCTTAAGGATCTGCGCGAGTCGCAGAATCGTGTCGCGCAATTGGAGGGAAAACTTGCCGAGTTTCAGGGGCAGCGCGTGGCACTTGAGGAAATGTACCGCAATCTGGCGCGCGCACCGGACGACTGGTTGTTGGCGGAGATCGAGCAAACACTCAATATCGCCAGCCGCGAATTGGTGCTGGCCGCGAATGTGCGTGCCGCGCTCATTGCCTTGCAGGCCGCGGATCAACGTTTGGCTCGCGCTGATAAGTTGCAGGTCGTGCAGTTGCGCCGCGCAATTACGCAAGACATGGAGCGCCTCAAAGCGCTGCCATTGGTCGACACCGTCGGCATCAGCCTCAAGCTGGATAATTTGATGGCACTTGCTGCGACGCTGCCGATGGCGATCCCCGATTCGTCGGTAGTCGGCGCACCACAGTCGCGCGAGGTGCGCGCGAACGACGCGTCAGAAAATATTGCTGTGCGCCTCGGCCGTGACCTTTGGTTTGAAATCAAACAGCTCATCCGCATTCGCGAACTCGACAGCGGCGACCCTGCATTGCTCTCACCCCAACAAAGTTATTTCCTGCGCGAGAATCTGAAGCTGCGGCTGCTCTCGGCGCGCACCGCACTCATTGCACGCGACGATGCGAACTACAAGGAAGACATCAAGCTGGTGCGAGATATGCTGACCAGATATTTCGACCCAAAGGCAAAGGTCAACATCAACGCGCTAATAATGCTCAAGCAGTTTGCCGACAATCCGGTATCGATTGCACCCCCGGACATCACCGCCAGCCTGAATGCGGCACGCGCTGCGCGTGCCGCGCGCGAACGGCCACAACGTTGATATGACGAACCGTCCCCATCGTCCAATAAGGTGGGCCTTATGGGTGCTTGCGCTCGCTGTGTTCGCTGTGGCGCTGGCGCTGGCCGGACGTTACGGCAGCGGCTATGTGGTGTTTGTGGTGCCGCCCTGGCGCGCTGAGCTGTCGATCATGTTGTTCGTGATCCTGCAATTGACTTTACTTTGCGCTGTCTATCTGTTGATACAACTGGCCGTGAAAACCTATCGGTTGCCGCGTCAGGTGCGGAAAAACAATATCGAGAATGAGCGCACAAAATCGCGCGCCTTGCTATTGGAAAGCATGCAGCTTTTATTCTCCGGCGAGTTTCGTAATGCCGAAGCGCGTGCACGTACCGCCATGCAGCATGATGACACGCGCGATATGGCCGCTGCCATTGCGGCATGGGCGGCATATGAAGGCGGCAATTCCGGCGCGGCGGTGCCGTATCTGGACTTCATTCGAAGTGAAGGCTCGGTACGCATGCGCGACGCATCAAAAGCCTACATGCTGCTGGCCGACGGAAAGGCCTCGGAGGCGTTGTCACTGCTAAAAAATCTTGCCGCCGACGACCCGAAAAATCCGGGCGTGCTGAAAATGAAAGTTGAAGCTGAAGTAGCCGGTAAGGCTTGGGAGGATGTGCTCGTGACCTTGGCGCCGCTGACGCGTTCCGGCATGTTGCCCGAGGGCGCGGCCCAGCAGATCCGCTTGAACGCAGAACTCAATCTGATCAAGTCGAAGCCGGCGAACCCGGAGGCGATCACGGATGCCTGGAAAGCGTTTTCTCGCGAGTCACGCTTTGATGCCGCGATGGCTGCTACTGTGGCGCAGCGGTTGCTGGCGCTGGGCTGTGGCGAGGATGCAAAAAATATAATCGAGGAGACGATTGAGGCGCGCGGCATTGAAGATTGGGACAGTCAGCTTGCCGCCATTTACGCCGATTGCAAGAGCGCTTCAACGCTGGCACAGATTGAACGAGCTGAGCGCTGGCTGCGGCAGCACGCCCGCGATGCCGTATTGCTCGCAACGTTAGGCAAGCTGTGCATGCGCCAGGCACTTTGGGGCAAGGCGCAGAGTTATCTTGAAGCCAGCGTTGCACTTGAACCAACGCTTGATGCCCATATGACGCTGGCCCGCCTGATGGAACAATTGGGGCGCAACGATGAAGCCATTCGACACATACGACGAAGCGCGGAACTTGCCGGCTAAAAATGGCTAGAACAAGCATTGGCGCGGTCTCTGGCGGCATTTCGGCCTGGGGTCCGCGCCAGAGCTAGCGTTTCTATGCGGCTGCGGGCGGCAGCTCGCCTGGTGCAACAAGCAATTGATTTGAAGTTCAAGGAAAAATCATATGCTTTGGACAAAAGAAAAATACCTCATCACCACGGATGTAGCCAGGGTGGATATTGATGTCGTTCATCAATTCCTGAGTGAGCAATCGTATTGGGCCAAAGGTATCCCGCGCGAAACTGTCGCACGCTCGGTGCAGCATTCAATTTGTTTTTCAGTCTTGCATGAAGGCGAGCTCATCGGTTTTGCGCGAATCACCAGCGATCATGCGACCGTCGCCTACCTGGGCGATGTATTCGTTCTGCCCGCGCATCGAGGCAGGGGCATATCGACATGGTTGTTGCAGTGCATCTCCAGTCACCCCGAGTTACAAGGCCTCAGGCGTTGGATGCTGGCCACCGCAGATGCGCACGGTCTATATAAGAAGTTCGGGTTTACGGGGTTGAAAGCGCCTGACCGATGGATGGAAAAACACCATGCGGATGTGTATAGGAATTGAGCCTTTACCAGACGATTGGTGGAGATTCGTCAATTGCAGATTGCACAAAACCGACGCTGGCGTTCAGGCGTGTATTCTGGTGCTGATTCCGGCGACTTCACTGTCACCCCAGCTCAGGGAGCATTGCGAAAGCCGCGAGAGCCAGCATCCCGAATTGCCAGATATTGTAGAAGGATGCGTGCGCTGGTCACTGTTGTAAGCTAATCGCAGCACCTGCCGACCAATGATCACTATCCAGAGGGGATCAGCATGAGTGAGCGCTTTGATGTCATCGTCATCGGTGCGGGGCAGGCCGGGCCGGCAATCGCCGCCAGGTGCGGGAAGGAGGGCATGAAGACGGCGCTCATTGAGCGTGACCAAATGGGTGGTACTTGCGTAAATAACGGCTGCATCCCGACCAAGACGCTGGTCGCGTCAGCACGGGTGGCCGCACTTGCCCGCCGCGCGGCCGAATATGGCGTAATGTTCGATCAGCCGTTGCGTATCGATATGCACGCTGTCAAGGCGCGCAAAGATGGCATCGTGCAAGCATCGCGCACCGGCGTTACCAACTGGATGGCCAACGTGAAAAACATCAGCGTGATCCATGGCCACGCGCGCTTCACGGGTCCGCGCGAGATCGACATCGGCGGGCGCGCCCTTGCCGCCGATAAAATTTTTATCAATGTTGGCGGGCGACCGACAGTCCCGACGCTGACCGGAATCGACGGCGTGCCTTACCTGACGAATGTTTCGATGATGGACGTGAACTTTGTGCCAGCGCACCTGATTGTCCTCGGTGGCAGCTACATCGGCCTTGAGTTCGCGCAAATTTATCGACGCTTCGGCGCAGAAGTTACGGTTTGTGAAATGGGGCCGCGCTTGATCGGCCGCGAGGATGAGGATGTTTCCGACGAGATCCGTGCCATCCTGGAACGCGAAGGCATTGCAGTGCGTACCGGTGCGACCTGCATCGATGTGAAGCCAAGCGGCAGCGGCATCGCGGTCGGCGTGGCGTGCGACAACGGTGCGACAAAGATCGATGGATCCCATCTGTTGCTTGCAACCGGACGCTCGCCGAACACCGATGATCTCGGCCTGAATCGTGCCGGTATCGTCACCGACGCGCGCGGCTTCATCACCGTCAATGATCAACTCGAAACGAGCGTGTCCGGGGTTTACGCGCTAGGTGACGTCAACGGTCGCGGTGCCTTTACCCATACCTCGTGGAATGACTATGAAATTGTGGCCGCCAACTTGTTTGATAGCGGCGCACGGCGCGTCTCTGATCGTATCAACGCATATGCGCTGTTCACCGATCCACCGCTAGGTCGTGTCGGAATGAGTTTCAACGAAGCACGTGCGACCGGTCGACCGCTGCTCGCAGCAAAAATGCCGATGACGCGCGTCGGCCGTGCGCGAGAGGCAGGTGAAACGCAGGGATTTATGAAGATCGTAGTCGATGCCGAATCGAAGCGAATCCTTGGCGCCGCCTTGCTCGGTCTTTCTGGTGATGAAGTTGTACAGTCGATTCTAGAAGTGATGTACGCCGAGCAGCCGTACACCCTGATCAACCGTGGCATGCATATTCATCCTACGGTGACGGAATTGATTCCAACGTTGCTCGAAGGATTGAAGCCGCTTAAGTGACGATTTCGCACAATAACGCATCAAATAAATGACAGCCTATGGCGCAATTTGCTGGGACGCTGTGGACTACTGAAGACCTAACAACAAGTCTATATTTTGTAGAGCCGCACGCCCCGCACCTTTGCCGAGGTTATCCAGACGCGCAATCAGAACTGCCTGCTGGTTCTTTTCGTTTTCAAACACGAATAGTTCCATCTGATTGGTGCCGTTCAGTGCTTCGGGATTCAATTCTTTGGGAGGCTCGCCGCCGAACAGCATCACCTTGACGTATTGCCTACCGGCGTAGTGCGCCGCGAGGCAGTCGTAAAGTTGCCGTCCGCTTACCGCTTTCGGCAGTGACCACAAATTCAGCGGCACGTGTACCAGCATCCCCTGGCGATACGCACCCACCGCAGGCGTGAACAGCGGAGCATGCGCGAGGCCGGCATATTTCTGCATTTCCGGCAGGTGTTTGTGGGTCAGGTTCAAACCATAGGCAAACACCGTTGATTTGTTTTCGCCGCGCTCAAATTCTTCAACCATCTGCCGCCCACCGCCGCTGTAACCGGACACACCCCACGTCGTGAGGGGATGATTGGGCGGCAGCAAACCCGCATCGACCAAAGGCCGCACCAGCGCGATGAAACAGGTGGACCAGCAACCCGGATTTGATACCCGGCGACTCTGCGCAATACGTTGCTCTTGTCCTGCCACCATTTCCGGAAATCCAAATGCCCAATTCGGCAACACCCGGTGTGCTGTGCTGGCATCGACTACGCGAACCTCGGGGTTGTCGATCATCGTTACCGATTCGCGCGCTGCATCGTCGGGCAAACACAAAATGGCGAGATCGACGCTGTTGAGTAAACGCCTCCTTTCGTCAGTATCTTTGCGTTTGTCCGGCGCGATACTGACGACATCGATGTCATTGCGTTCGCGCAGCAGGTCACGGATCAACAGGCCCGTGGTGCCATGCTCGCCATCGATAAAGATTTTTGGCTTGGACATTCAGCAATCCGTTCAACGAAAAATTATGTGCAGCCTTAAGCCTGCGCCAACATCGTTTCCGCATTTGAAACCTCGAATTTGCCAGGGGCTTCGACGTTAACGGTCTTCACGACACCGTCGACCACGAGCATTGAACAGCGCTGCATGCGCACGCCCATGCCTTTGGCGACCAAATCCAGTTCGAGTCCAAGCGCTTTGGTCCAGGTCGCCGAGCCATCGCCAAACATGCGTACTTTGCCGTCAGTATGCTGGTCTTTCGCCCATGCGCCCATGACAAACGCGTCGTTAACTGAAACACACCAGATTTCGTCCACCCCCTTGGCTTTGAGTGCATCGTAGTTAGCAACGTAGCCTGGAACGTGTTTGGCAGAGCAGGTAGGTGTGAACGCGCCCGGCAGGCCAAAGACTGCAATTTTCTTCCCTTTGACCAAATCACTCACATTGAAAGTGTTTGGGCCAATAGAGCAGCCAGCGGTTTCGACCGCAATGAATTGGCCCAGCGTGCCGTTAGGTAACGTGTCTCCGACTTTGATCATGCTTTGTTCTCCTTGGTGTGAATTGATTTAAGTGCTACTCATTTCTTGGGCCGCATAGGTAAATGAGTCCGCAAAAAACTCATCATCGGGCAATCCTTTTGCGGCAAACGCAATTTGTCCCAGTTCAATCATGACGGGTGCGCCACAGGCATAGACTTGGTAACCGGCAAGTGATTCAAAATCATCGGCAATCGCCTGATGCACAAACCCGGTTCGTCCTTGCCAATTATCCTCGGGTTTGGGGTCGGATAGAACCGGAATGAACGTAAAGTTTGGGTGCTCGTGCTGCCACTGTGCAGGCAATTGCGGCATATAAATATCCTGCAATGAACGGCATCCCCAATAAAGCACCATTTCGCGGTCGATGTGCGTGTAGAGCGCATGCTCGATGACCGCCTTGATCGGCGCAAACCCGGTGCCGCCGGCCATAAAGATGATTGGCTTGTCCGAGTCTTCGCGCAGAAAAAATGTACCCAGCGGCCCCTCGAATCGAAGTATCGCGCGGTCGCGCATTTCATTAAATACGAAATTTGTAAATTGTCCGCCGGGAATCAGGCGCATATGCAACTCTACATATTGATCGTGATGCGGTGCATTGGCCATGGAA
>JBKJMK010000395.1:0-2578 GCA_046596005.1 Usitatibacteraceae bacterium
GTTGTAAAACACGCCGCCACGCGAAAGGAATTCCCGATCCTTGTCCAGGTATTCCAACGCTTGGTCAAGCGATGAACACACCGTTGGGATCTTGGCGTCTTCCTCTGGTGTTAGATCGTACAGATTCTTGTCGGCTGGATCACCGGGGTGAATCTTGTTCTGCACGCCATCCAAACCTGCCATCATCATCGCGGCAAACGCGAGATACGGATTTGCTGTCGGGTCTGGGAAACGTACTTCGATACGACGCGCTTTATCCGATTGCACGTAGGGAACGCGGATTGATGCCGAGCGATTGCGGGCGGAATAAGCCAGCTTTACCGGCGCCTCGAAACCTGGCACCAGGCGCTTGTAGGAGTTGGTGCCCGGATTGGTGATGGCATTCAGTGCGCGCGCATGCTTGATAATGCCACCGATGTAATAGAGTGCGAATTCAGACAGACCCGCGTAGCCATTGCCCGCGAACAAGTTTTTGCCACCCTTCCAAACCGACATATGCACATGCATTCCCGAACCGTTATCGCCGACGATGGGTTTAGGCATGAAGGTTGCGGTTTTACCATAGCTGTGCGCGACGTTATGCACCACATACTTGAGACGCTGGTTCCAGTCGGCGCGCTTGACGAGTGTTTCAAACTTGGTGCCAATTTCACACTGGCCTGCGTTCGCAACTTCATGGTGATGCACTTCCACTTCCACGCCGACATCCTCAAGTGCTACGCACATTGCCGAGCGGATATCCTGCAACTGATCCACTGGCGGCACCGGAAAGTAGCCACCCTTGACGGTCGGGCGATGACCGAGATTCCCGCCTTCAAATTTTGTATCTGTTGACCATGCAGCTTCTTCCGAATAAATTTTGCAGGAACTTCCCGACATATTGTCAGACCATTCCACTGCATCAAAAATGAAAAACTCCGGCTCCGGACCAAAGTAAGCAACGTCGCCTAGGCCGCTCGCTTTCAAATACGCTTCTGCGCGATGCCCAAGCGATCGCGGATCGCGGTCGTAACCTTTGCCGGTGGAGGGTTCAATCACGTCACAGGAAAGCACCAGCGTTGGTTCATCATAAAAAGGATCGACGAAAGCAGAATCGGGGTCTGGCATCAGGATCATGTCGGAAGCTTCAATACCTTTCCAGCCAGCAATCGAGGAACCATCAAAGGCGTGCCCCTCGGTAAATTTGTCTTCACCGAAAGCCTTGATCGGCACGGATACATGTTGCTCTTTGCCTTTGGTATCGGTAAAACGGAAATCAACAAATTTGATTTCGTTTTCTTTGGCCATTTTTAGTACGTCTGCGACTGCCATGTTGTTCTCCTGATTAAGTACATGCGGAATGTTGCAATTTTAGATTCTTGGTGACTTGAAATTAGCAGAAAGCATGCCACTGAAAAATACTATTTAAGTAATTGATTAATAACAAAATAACGATGCCAAGATTGCTTACATGCACTATTTTGGCGCGCATGTAGACAGGGCGCACCGTTATAGTGCAATCTTTTTCTGGGGACTACTACCATAATACATAAATCTAATAGCTTGATTGATCACATGACGTTTTCGCTCATTTTGTTCCTTTTTGAAAAATATGACTGATCGCTACGCCGTGATCGGAAACCCGGTTGGCCATTCAAGGTCGCCCGAGATTCACGCGGGATTTGCGCGCCAGTGCCACGTCGATATTCAATATGAACGCTTGCTCGCGCCACCGACCGGGTTTGTGGAGGTGGTTGAAACGTTTCGAAAGAGCGGTGCATCAGGCGCAAACGTCACGTTGCCATTCAAGTTAGAAGCGTTCGGGTATGTGAGCGATCGCACGGCGCGCGCCGAACGCGGCAAATCCGTAAACACGATCAGCTTCGAGAAAGACAGAATAGTTGGTGACAACACTGACGGGGTCGGGCTTTGTCGCGACATCGTTGATAACCTTGGCCACCCACTGCAAGGTGCACGAATATTACTCATTGGCGCTGGCGGTGCTGCGCGCGGTGTGGTGGGCGCGCTACTTGATTGTCGCCCGGAAAGACTTGCCATCAACAATCGCACGCAATCGAAAGCATGCGCAATTGTTGATGAGTTCGGCGCGGGGAAAACGTTTTTCGCTGTCGGGCACGACGAGCTGCACTTGCAAACTTTTGATGTCCTCATCAATGCGACGTCCGCAAGTCTCGACGTAGGCCTCCCACCGGTGCCGGCTACTTGTTTCGCTGAAAATGCACTGGCCTACGACATGGTGTACGGAAAGGGACTAACATCGTTCCTCGCGTTGGCCGCCAACGCCGGCGCAAGCACGGCAGATGGATTGGGCATGCTCGTCGAACAAGCCGCGGAAGCGTTCTTCATTTGGCGCGGCGTACGGCCGACCACGGGGCCGGTCATTGAACTAATGAAGCAACGCACGCCGTGATTCGCTGGGCACTCAGATGTTTTGTTGCAATCATCGGCCTTCTTATCGCAGCGTTTCTCGCTTATCAGGGATATGTCGCGCTAAAGCTTTGGTGGTGGGACGAACACAACCCTGCCACAACAGCGTTCATGGACGCGCGGTTGGCCATCATGCGCGAGAAAAACCCGA
>JBKJMK010000424.1:0-6667 GCA_046596005.1 Usitatibacteraceae bacterium
GAATCTCCGAACCGTACAGCATATTTACCTGTGCCACCGGCGCGCTCAGGGCAACATAAACACCTCCACCGAGCTTGCCCAGCACGGTGGTCTCAATATGCGACCCTGCCTGCGCCAACGCGTGCAATGCACTGGCGAGATCGGCGAGATACGCCGACAGCATGATGCGCTCGTCATCGAGCGCCGTGCTGTGGGAATCACAATCGACCAACACGTGCAGCTTGGGCGGCGGCACTGCGGACGGTTTGGCAACCGTGTGGTCAAGCATTTTCCACAGCGCATCTGCCTGCGTCCACGCGCGTTGTGCACCCAGCGACTTGCCGCCGATAAAACCTGCGAGCGTCACCGCTTGGCCATCGTAAATCGCTTCGCCAGATAGCACATCGTTATGCACGAACAACTGATAGCCCCCGGGATAGAGTTTTGTCAAATCCTTGCGCTCCAGTTTCTCTGCACTGGCCGCGCTGCCGGTGCCCGCTATTTGCGCCAACCTCGATCCCAATTGTGCATGCCGTGCGACAAGCGGATTGACATTGCCACCAGCGGACTTGACGGGGGTTGGCAGATTCGTCGCCACCATCGATTCTGACTCGCCCAGCTTCGACCGTGCCTCGCCGTTGATCGTCGCCATCGACATCGCCATAAAAATATCATCGAGTGCGGAAATACCGGCTGCCTGCGCAAGTATCGAAGGACCCGACATCGCAAACCTGGTATTGGCCGAGTAAACACGTGTGCCGGCGAGTGCAGCAAGCATGGATGCACCACCAAAGCAATTCGCTCCGCAATATACGGTGAAGGCAGCGCCTGAGGCGGCCACACCCAGCGCCGCGCGATACAGTTTCCGGAACGCGCCCAATGCCGGCAACCCCTCGGATACCCGTGCACCCGCCGAATCAAGGTAGAGAACTAACCCACATTTCTGTGCGACGACGACCTTGAACAGGCTGGCTAATTTATTGCATTCCGCAACGCCGAGCGAACCACTGGCAATTTTGTTTTCAATGATGGCAATGAACACGGTCTCGGTTGCCTTGCCAGCGCCAGCAGAAGCGCGCCCGCGCCCAATGGTGAGGTTGCCGGTGGGCTCACCCAAGGGTAAAAATTCAAAGCGCAATTTAACGGTCGACAGGCAGTCGGTGGAAGGCATATCGCCGGGCTCAGCGAATCAGTTTCATCACAGCAATAATCGACAGCCCGATTGCCAGATTCAATAGCACCATCACACGAATCTTTTCAAGTTGCTGCGCAGCCCCAGGCCAGTCCTGCGCTTGGACGCAGGTGCCCAAGCGTGCAAAAGGTGCAGCGCGAACATGGAAAAAAATGGCCATCATCACCGCCCCCAGGCCAATCATCCAAATCCAGCTGATCGGCATGTGCCTGGTGGCCGCCACAACAATCATTGCGACGCCGCTGCCGAGTATCAGCGCGATCGCCATGACCACCATTGAAAAGAAGCGCCCCAGTGCCGCATGCAGCAACGCTAGCCGCTGTGGCGGCGGGAGCACCACGATGGCAGCGGGCCGCAGGCAAAACAGCGCAAAAGCCATTCCGCCTATCCACACGACGATGGCAAGCAGGTGCAGCAGCAGCAAGACTGAATAGAGTGTCATGCGGCAATTCTAACGCGGCAGTGCCCGCGCAAAATCAGGCGTGCCGCTTGATCGAATCGGCAATCGTATTCACCATTTGATCAATCTGGCCGGCCTCGACAATATACGGTGGGCTGAGCACCACATTATCGCCAGCCATGCGCAGCAGCACGCCACGCTGGAAACAATCCAGAAAAATATCGTATGCGCGTTTGCCCGGTGCCCCGGCAATACTGGCAAGCTCCACCGCGCCCGCAAGGCCGAGGCTACGGATACTGATCACGTTAGGCAAGCCTTTGAACGCGCTGTGCATCGCATCCCCCAGTAGTTTGCCCATTTCGCCAGCACGCGCGAAGAGGTTTTCCTGTTTGAACAAATTCAGCGTGGCGATTGCAGCAGCGCACGCCACCGGATGACCCGAATAAGTATAGCCATGAAAGAATTCGATGGCGTGATCGGGGCTCTTTTCGGTGGACTTCAGCATCGAATCGTAAATGTGGTCGCGACAAATCACGCCACCCAGCGGGATCACACCATTGGTTATGCACTTGGCGAAATTAAGCATGTCAGGAACGACGCCGTAAAAATCGGCACCAAAATTGGTCCCCATGCGGCCAAAGCCGGTAATGACCTCGTCGAATATCAGCAGGATGCCGTGCTTGTCGCAAATTTCACGAAGACGTTTGAGATAGCCTTTGGGCGGCACGTACCAACCCGCACTTCCCGCGACCGGTTCGACCATGATGGCGGCGATGTTGCTCGGATCGTGCAGCGGCAGCAGGCGCTGCTCCAGTTCCAGCAGCAGGTCTTCTTTCCACTCTGGTTCGACGCCGTTAATGAAGGCGTGGTTCACCGGATCGTGAATGAAACGGAGATGGTCCACGCGCGGCAAAAACGCAGTGCCGAATACTTTGCGGTTGGCCGGAATACCGCCAACACTCATGCCACCGAATCCGGCGCCGTGATAGCCACGCTCCCGGCCAATGAAAACATTGCGATGCCCTTCGCCGCGCGCGCGGTGGTAGGCAAGCGCAACTTTCATCGACGTATCGGCAGCTTCACTGCCGGAGTTGCAAAACAGTACTTTATTCAAGTCACCCGGCGCAAGTGCCGCGATCATCTCGGCGGCTTTGAATGCTTTGTCGTTACCGACTTGAAAGGCAGTTGCGTAATCAAGCGTATCGAGTTGCGCTTTGATCGCCTCATTGATCGGTTTACGATTGTGCCCGGCGCCCACGCACCAGAGACTGGAAACACCATCAAGTACTTTACGGCCGTCGTCGGTAGTGAAATACATGCCGTCGGCGGCGACAAAGACGCGCGGATTTTCGCGAAAGTGGCGGTTGGGCGTGAACGGCAACCAGTGGTTGTCCATGTTGATCGTTTCTTTTGCCACGGTTTCTCCCTGTGCGAATGACCTATAGATGCCCATAGCATAGCCGCTTTGGGATTGACGAAACAAGCGGTGCAACAACGCATGATGCGGGGAACCACTGCAACGTTCCTGTAATCTCAGGGTCAGTCGTTGACCGGCCCCCGTGCCCGGCAGTTCGGCCATGAAAAGCGCCGCCACGTCCCGCATAATTACGCTAATGCTCCAAACCCGTAGTTTCACCATCCACATCACTGCACCGAGGCTGTCCGCGAGCTACCTGCGCGAGCCTGAAAAACGCACGCTGCACCGCATTGGGTTGGGGCTCGCCCTGTCGATTTGCCTGCATGTGCTATTTTTCGTCTTCGCGCCGAATCGAAACATCGATGATGCCTCTTCGACGTCAGCCACCAAAGGGCCGCTGGTCGTTCGCCTGAGCCCATCTAAAAAAAGCGCACCGCAAATCGCAGCGGAGGTCACGCCGCCGAAAACTGCGCCAAAGGTGCCTGCGCGCCCTCGGCCGCAGACGCAAATGATGACAGTACCCAGCCAAACCCCGCAAAGCGCAATGGCAACCCCGGAGCCGCCGCCACCAATTCTGCAGCCCGAAGCCACGCCAACTGATTTCATGAGCATGATCAACGCCAAGCGCGAACGCCGCGCGGCTGCCGAGGCTGCCGCAGGTGCGCGCGGGCGTGAGCTATCGGCCGACGACATTGCCATGGCCAATATCACTCGCAATTTGCAGTCTCTCACCCAGAAAGACGGCACCAACGGGGTTTTCCAAATATTGAGCAAAGGACACCGCGCCGCACAGTTTTCATTTCGTGGCTGGACCGGCGATGCCCGCAACAGCCGCCGCGAGGTCATCGATGTCGATGCCGGGCTCAATGGCAATATCGATCTCGCCATCATTCGCCGGATGATCCAGCTGATCCGTACCCATTACCAGGGTAATTTCAATTGGGAATCACGCCGCCTTGGCCGGGTTGTCCCGCTTTCGGCGCGTATGGAAGACAACGCCGGGCTGGAAGAATTCATGATGCGCGAATTTTTTCAATAGACATCGCAGTTACCCCGGCTTTAACGCCCGAACCACCTGTCCGGCCGGGTCCGATAGCGCTCCCGTCCAGAACAACGCGATTAGCCCAACTTGACGTGCACGTCACTTTTCATGCACAATATAGTTCTAATGCGAACTATATTAGTTCATTGTGGTCTGCACACCTATGCGAAACAAACGCTTTATGCCGCTGGTCCGCGCCCTCATTGAGTGCGCGCAAAGCTTCGAACGCTGCTCGGGCGCGCACGTCCGCGCGCTGGGATTGACCGCGGCGCAATTCGACATCATCGCCACACTCGGCAATACACAAGGCATGAGCTGCAAAGAATTGGGCGCAAAAACCCTGATCACCAAAGGAACAATGACCGGGGTACTGGATCGTCTTGAGAAAAAGGGGCTATTGAGCCGCCACGACGCGCCTGACGACGGGCGAAGCTGGATCACCCGGCTCACGCGCAAGGGGCAAGCGCTGTTTGACGACATATTCCCTGCGCATCTGGCGCACCTCAGCCCATACTTTGCGAATTTCAGCGATGCAGAGCTCAACACGATGCGCGAGCAACTCAGTCGCCTGCGTGCCGCGTTTGAATCTCACGACCTGACCGACGCACGGAGCGCGCCATGACAACGCAACGCTACACGGGTGTCGCGATCGGGCTTCACTGGCTTATCGGCTTGATGATCCTCGGCTCATTTGGCGTTGGCTTGTACATGGTTGATCTTTCACTTTCGCCGACCAAGTTGCGTCTGTATTCCTGGCACAAATGGGCTGGCGTGACAATTTTCACGCTGGTACTCATTCGCTGTCTCTGGCGAATCACGCATGCAGCACCACTGCTTCCTCCCGAGATGCCCCGGTGGCAGCGCCTGGCGGCCGAAGCCTCGCACTATTTGCTCTATGCGCTGATGATTGCCATTCCCCTGAGTGGTTGGTTGATGAGTTCCGCCAAGGGATTTCAAACCGTGTATTTCGGCGTCCTGCCCATTCCCGACCTGCTGGTCAAAAATGAAGCGTTGGGCGAAACCCTCGCACTCGTTCACAAGATTTTGAATTTCACGATGATCACACTCGTCATCGTGCACGCTGCTGCCGCGTTAAAGCATCACTTCATCGACAAAGACGACATCCTGCGCCGCATGTTGCCTGCGCGGAACAAATAGCCCGCCAACAATTTCTCCCAAAGGTCATCCTCGTGAACTTTTTATCACGCACGTTTGTTTTCATCAGCCTCGCCATCGCCGCCAACCTTGTCCAGGCAGTCGAATACGGGGTGGTACAAGCCGACAAATCCACCCTCACCTTCACTTCGCGCCAAATGGGTGTGCCAGTGCAAGGCAGTTTTCCTAAATTCACGACGCGCATTGCGTTTGATCCGGCCAGGCCGGATGCGGCAAAAGTCGACCTCAGCATCGACCTTGCCAGCATCGACGCCGGCTCGAAAGACGCCAACGACGAAGTAGTGGGCAAGCAATGGTTCAACGTGCGAATGTTTCCAGCAGCAAGCTTCACATCCGGTGCCGTGAAGACATTGGGCGGTGGCCGCTTTGAAGTCGCCGGCCCGTTGACGATCAAGGGAAAATCCGTGCCCGTGACCGCGGCGTTTACGTTCAAGGTCGACGGTGCCTTTGGTGTTTTTGATGGTGGCTTCACATTGAAGCGCATCGACTTCGCGATCGGCGAAGGTCCGTGGGCGGACCTCTCAACTGTCGCCAATGAAATTCAGGTTAATTTCCACGTCGTCGCGGCAACCTCTGCGCCGGCACCCACCAAAGCCAGGTAACACTTTCAACACACCACAGGAGCAACACCATGAAACGAGCCATTCTTCTTGCGATCACTGCCAGCTTTGGCATGACCGCATTCGCCGCGCCCGAAACTTACGTCGTCGAACCCAACCACACTTTTGCAAGCTTTTCTTACACGCACCTGGGCTTTTCAACGCAGCAGAGCAAATTCGACAAGACCAGCGGAAAAATCACCATTGATCGTGCGGCCAGGACTGGCTCGCTCGACGTCAGTATCGATTCAACATCCGTCAACACCGGCGTGGACGTTTTCAACGGCCACCTCAAGGGTGAGGACTATTTCAATGTCGAAAAATTTCCTGCCATCACATTCAAATCCGGCAATTTCAAATTCGATGGCGATAAACCAGCCACCATCAGCGGCGAACTGACCATCAAAGGCATCACCAAGCCAGTGACACTCGCGGTGACATCGTTCAACTGCGCGCCCCACCCGTTCACGAAAAAAGAAATGTGCGGCGCCAATGCCAACACCCGGATTAAACGTTCAGATTTCAATGCCGGCAAGAATGCCCCAGCGGTGAGTGATGACGTTACGTTGAACATCGCAGTTGAGGCGATCAAGGAATAGGGAGCTTCTATTAACCTCAAAAATTCGTCATTCCAGCGCAGGCTGGAATCCAGTCCATCGTATTTTCAAGCACTTGGACGGACTGGGTCACAGCCTGCGCTGGAACGACGGGATTATTGGAAGTTCCCAATAGAAAAACCAGCACTGGCGCGGCTTCCAGGCATAAATGCCTTGGAACGCCTCGCCAATGCTTGTGTTTGGCGAATTAATTCCCGCCGAACCGTTTTTTAAACTGTCTCCCGCACACTGCATCGCGACGCAAG
>JBKJMK010000121.1:0-2607 GCA_046596005.1 Usitatibacteraceae bacterium
CAAAGCTCATCCAGCACATTTGGCAGATTGGAAAGCTCGTCTCAGGGTAGCGCTAAACCTCAGATAGTTCGAAAAATACGAAATCCGCGACGGCGATGAGAAATTTTATAACGGAAAAACAGAAAAACGGAAAAACGAAAAACAAAGGGGTCAGGTTCTGAGGTTTCCCCACGTTTTCATGCTGGCACGCCTATCTGATCGATGAGCGATTTACTGGGATGTCGCAGGTGTTCAAGAACGCAGCTGGCCGAGATCGGAAGCCATCGTCGTACCAGCGCCTCGCGTCCCAGTCGCATCACCGAGTACAGCCGGCGTTTGGCGCGATAGGGTGTCAGCCACTGATCCAAGCCGCTCGCTTCGCAGGCCAGGCCGACCAGCCAGGTAGCAAAGGCGGCCAAGGTACTGAGCAGCAGGAGCACCTCGATACGCGCGCCCTTGCGCGTGAGACTGTCTTCAAAGCCCTGGCCACAACGGTGGGATTTCAGGTCGCGGAAGGCCAGCTCAATTTGCATGCGGCGCGCGTAGAGCGTGACGACCTGCCTCATGCTCAGTTCGAGCCCGGGTGATGCGATGAGTATCCACGGCTCTCGTTCGCGCTTGGCACTTTTTCGGCTGTTGGAGTTGCGAGCGGGTGCGCCCTGACGATTGCGATCCTTGCGCCCTTGGGGTGGTTTACCGTGCAACACAACGCGCGCGCTGAAGGGAGCGCCGCGTGTAATGTCCATTAATCCAAAATCACGCGTTTTACCCATGTATTGCTCGTACATCGCCTTGCAGGCGGTGTTTGTCAACATAGTTGTCTGCTTCATCATGCGGCGAGTGGCATCGGTTCGGTGAGGGTATTACCTCCGCGGTCAGGGTTGAGCCAGACGGTGCCAACGGGCTCCCAATGGCGTGTTGCACGGCCGCGCCAGCGGTCCGGATGGGTTTGTTTGGCCTTCTCATAGACAGCCGTGCGCAGGGCGAGGATGGCAGCGTCTTCGCCAGCGTGTCGCTGTGCTGGGGTGACGAAGCGGATGCCGCTGTGTCGGTGCTCGGTGTTGTACCAAGTCACGAACCGGGCAACCCATTGGCGCGCTTCATCGAGGTCGGCAAAGGGGTTGGTGGGATAGGCTGGCGTGTACTTGAGCGTGCGGAACAGCGCTTCGGAGTAAGGGTTGTCATCGCTCACCGAGGGGCGACTGAAGGACGGTACGACGCCAAGCTTCTGCAGCGTGGCGAGCATGGTCGCCCCCTTCATCGGGCTGCCGTTGTCCGCATGCAGTACAAGCTGACCGCGGCGCACGTGCTGGCGTTGACAGGCTTTGGCGATGAGGTCGGCGGCATGGCTTGAGAGCTCCTCACTGTAGACCTCCCAACCGACGATCAGACGGCTGTAGATATCCACCACCATGTAGAGCCGATGAAACTGGCCCCTGATCGCCGATGGCAGGTACGTGATGTCCCACGACCAAGCCTGGTTGGATGCGTCGGCCGCCACGGCGGCAGGCTTGGCCCGTCGGTGGGGTGCCTGCGCGCGACCGCGCCGATTCACCTGATCGTGGGCCCGCAAGACGCGATAGAAGCTGGCTTCAGAGGCAATGTACACGCCTTCATCGGCCAGCCGCGGCACGATCTGTGAGGGCGGCAGACTCTGATGCTCCGGTCGGTTGCACGCTTCCAGAATGCGCTGTCTGTCTGTCTCACTCAACGCATGCGGACAATGCTTTTTAGCACCCTTGCGGCGGTCGACGAGACTCTGTGCCGAGCGCCAGCGCAGCAAGGTCCGGCAGGTTATGCCCAACACCGCGCACGCCTTGTGCTGGCGCGCACCGGCCTGGACTGCTTCGTCAATCAATGGGATGGCCACCTGTTTCATCGTCGCGTCGATCAATCGTCCGCGCCGGTACCCCAGATGGCCTGGGCTTTTTTTGACAAGATCAGCAGCGCAGCCGCCTCCGCCAGCGCTTTCTCCTTGCGCTGCAGCTCCTTGGCCAACTGGGCGCTCTTCTTGCGTTCCCGCACGAGTTCCGCTCGGTCGACAGGCCCGGCGGAGGCGTCCGAAGACTCAAACGCCTGCTTCCAAGCGTCCAACTGCTCGACGTACAAACCGTGTTCACGACAGTACGTCGAACGCTCCGCCTCATTCATGAGCGCGGTCTGGATCACCGCCGCCAGCTTGGTCTTGCTGTCCCAGCGGTCGGGTTGGGTGGACTTTGATGGCACGACGAATCCTCGGCTTCGATACTGCTTCTTCCACGCATACAAGGTCGGTGCAGAAATCCCCGTTTCACGGCTGATGCTCGCCACACTCTGATTGCTAGGCGGCATCAGTTTGCGCACCATCTGTTCCTTGAGCTCCGGGCTGTAAATTGACATGATTTCGCTCTATCCGCCCCCTCGAAGGTTAGTTCAAACAAGCGGACAACTATCGTGACAGAGGGGGGGCGGTAGACCGTGCCGGTGATGCCGATATCGATTACGCGCAATCGGCCACCGCCGCCCGTATCGGTCAGCAGATTCTCCGCCAGCAATGCGTGCAGATTCTGCAGGGTGTAGCGGTCGAACCCGATCAGATCCGCCTGATTCGCCAGCATCTCGATGGCTGCCTTGTGGTTCAGGATCATC
>JBKJMK010000152.1:0-3909 GCA_046596005.1 Usitatibacteraceae bacterium
ATTGGTGATGGTGCCTGGCAGATTGCTTAACGCAAGGGCGAGGTGCGCGATATTGAAATAGCTGCCGTCGGGATTGCGTACGAAGCGGCCATCAGCGCCACGCACCATGGCGAGCCCAACACGTTTGCGATCGGGGCGCTGAAAGCTGAACACCACTGGCAGCCCGGGCCGCAATGGTGCGCCAAGCAGATCGAGCAGTGGCGGACGCGTCAGGCGTTCGGCGGCAGGGTCGGTGCTGAGTACGTGGGCTAGCGCGATGAGGCGCGCTTCATTGGCCCATTCAGGAAAACGCGCGATGAGCTTGGTGCGCAGCAGATCACGTGTGTCGGGTGCATTGTTGGCTTTCAGGATCGCATAAGCGGCAATGGCGAACTCGCGCGGCGTTGCGATTCGGTCCAATAGTGGCAGCAACACTGGCACCGATTCAGGCGCATACATTGTGTAGGCGGCAGACAGAACGGCACGCTGAAAATCGACTGGCTTCTGGTCGATCCCGATGAGTGCGCGCTGCAAAATTCCCAGACCCTGCGCACGATCAGCATTGAGAAAGGCGATTGCCCACAACGCACCAGGCGCGCCGCTGTCTTCGTCGCCTGTGTCGGGCGCCGTTGGTGCAATGGCTTCCGAAACTGCTACGCGTATCTTTTCGTTGCGTTCTGCCACCGCTGCACGCTCACCCTCGGCCGAGGCGATGGGGGCGACAAAATCCTGCGGTAGATAGCCGGCAATTTCTGCCGGCGTATGGCGCTTCTCGCCAATGATGCCCGCACATCCGGTGAGCACAGTGAATAGCAGGAGAACAAACAGTTTGAGCAAAGGTAGTCGCATGTCTTGGAAGGTAAATATGAGTGTCGCGTGACACACTGCCACAGTGCCATCCGACGTATTTTATATGGAGGCACAGTGAAAACAGCTGCTCGATGCGGACAGTGTTGAGACCGTCTTTCATGATTTGATGCCGGCTTCAATGTTAAGTGAACCACCTTAACAAGACAATGCGCTATCGTTCGCCTCTGTTCTCCTCAAGGAAAAAATCGATGAAGATCACTTGTTTCATTCGTTACCAGATCGACCCATTCCAGCGCGAGGCCTTTCGCGCCTATGCCGAAAACTGGGGGCGCATCATCCCCCGCTGTGGCGGCCATTTGCTGGGGTATTTCCTGCCGCACGAAGGCAGCAACGACATCGCCTGGGGGCTGATCGCCTTCGACAGTCTCGCGGCATATGAGACCTATCGAATGCGCTTGAAAACCGACGCAGAAAGTCTTGCCAATTTCGCCATGGCACAGGAAATGCGCTTTATCCTGCGCGAGGAACGCAGCTTTACCGAAGTTGTTGAGGGGACTTTTCAAATTCCTGCCGTCATTTCAGGCGCACATGCATAATCGCTCTCATTTACATACTTTTGAACAAGGGCATAAACGTCAGGCTTACCGTCAGCGTTTCCGGTCGGTTCTTCAGTTTCACGATACCGCGACCGGTATCGTCGCGAACGATGGCGGCGATGGCTTTCATGTTGACGATGGTGGCGCGGTGGATCTGCTTGAAGTGGCCCGGGTCGAGCTTGTCGAGAAGTTCGCGCAGGGGGGTGCGCACCAGTGATTCACCCTGTGCCGTCATCACCACGGTGTATTTGTTGTCCGACTGGAAGTAGGCGACATCATCGACCATGATGAGGCGGGTCTCCTTGCCGGCGCTTACGGTTAGCCATACCAAAGGCGCTGCATCGACTTTTGCGGGAAGCGCAGCGCTTAATTGCCTGACGAGCGCGGCAAAGGCGTCTGCGTCCGGCTTGCTGGTGGTCGTCCGCGCGCGCAGGCGTTTGATCGTGCTCACAAGGCGTTCGCGGACAATCGGTTTGAGCAGGTAGTCAACCG
Organism: Usitatibacteraceae bacterium; assembly: GCA_046596005.1. Lineage (GTDB taxonomy): Bacteria > Pseudomonadota > Gammaproteobacteria > Burkholderiales > Usitatibacteraceae > UKL13-2. The sequence continues at coordinate 1,878 of JBKJMK010000152.1, forward strand.
CACCTTTCTCGAACGCGTCAATGGCGTACTGGTTGTAGGCCGTAACGAACACAATCTGTGTCTTGGGACTCGCTTCCGTCATTGCCGCCGCGACTTCCAGGCCAGTCAGGCCCGGCATGCGGATGTCGAGGAAGGCGATGTCGGGTTGATGCTCGCCAATCGCTTCAAGCGCCGCGCCGCCGTCTTCACAAGCGGCGACCACGTCCAGGTCAGGCCATTCCTCGCGCAGCAGATCGATCAACGCCTCGCGAAAAATATGTTCGTCTTCGGCGATCACACAGGTGAGTTGATTACGCATGACTGGCCTCCCTGGGGGCCGTCCTGGGGCCCATCACCGGCACGGTGATGGTGGCGGCGACGCCGGTAGGGAAATTGGCGACAATGTTGAACGTGGCATCGGCACCATAGGCAAGCTTGAGCCGTTCACGCACGTTTTTCAAGCCGATCCCGGTACCTGCGGTCTCCGTGCCAAAGCCGCGACCATCGTCGGCAACCGTCACCGCAACGCCATGCTCGTTGCTGCGCGCGAGTATCCAGATGGTGCCGCCGCCGGACTTGGGTTCGAGCCCATGTTTGATCGAGTTTTCGACCAGCGTCTGCAGCATCATGGTGGGGAAGGGCAGGGATTTCAGTTCGTCTGGAACTTCAACCTGCGTCCTCAGCCGCGCACCCATGCGGATCTGCAGGATGTCGAGATAAGCCCGTGCGCGTTCAAGCTCTTCAGCCAGCGTGGACAGCGAATCTTCAGTGCGCGGCAACGAATGACGCAGGTAGAGGATGAGGTTGTCGAGCATTTCTTCGGCACGCACCGGATCGCTCTTGATGAGGTACTTGGCACTGCCCAGTGTGTTGTAAAGAAAATGCGGCTCGACTTGCGCATGCAGCAGTCCCAGCTTCGCCACTGCAAGCTCTTTCTCCGTGACAGTTTCCTTGGCGGTCGCCTGCTCATTGCGCCGGCGTTCGGCGATCCGGCGCGAAATGGCGCGGGTGATGGCCTCGGCGTTTTCCAGATTGGTGCCGTCATCGACCATAAACCAGTCGCTCCAGGCACCGCCTTCAGGCTCGCAGATCAGCGTCACGCTGCCGACGCCATCGCGCGGCGTGACGGTGACAAAAATCTGGTTGCGCTGAACGCCCAGCCAGCCGGAGATTTTTTTCCACAACGGGATGGTGGTGCCGTAAGGATCGATGCGCTGCACCTTGGCGCGCAGTTGCAGGCTGTCGCGTGCACTCTCGATGTTTTCGGTGCGCGGCAGTTCGCGGATGGTGGCGTCGACGATATCGAACGCCTCACCGGCTTCAAACGGAATTTCAATCTGCCGTCGCTGGCGATTGGCCAGCGAGCTGGCATCGGCATTGCCGACGATGAGGCGGATACGACGCAGATGCGAAGCTGCTGTGGTGATGATAAAAACCAGCGCGATCAGGCCGCCAACCAACAACTGCCACGGCGTCCCCCCGCTGCTGCTCAACGATTTCCACACGATCAGGACGATGACGAACGCCACCCACCAGGCGAAGACGAGTCGAGCGAAAAAGAAAAAGCTGGTTTTCATGGTTGCGGTGCACGGGTTGGTTTTGTCGATGGCGCAAGAATATCAGGCGGTGGGAAATTGTCGTTCGCGATGTGACGAAATCAGGCGCTGCGGGATGAAGCAAGGATGGCGGGGTGCGGGATATTTTGTGGAGACGGGCGAGGTAATTTAAGCGTTGCCTTGGTGCGGCAGTCATGAATGGCAATGACATGATTAATTTATCAAACTCTAGCACTGGTGCGGACTTCAGAGCATTTTGTGCCTGTGAAGTCCGTCAAATGGCGATCTACGCTGTTTTATGCTTAAGAAGCCACAGGTTAAGCGATTGAAAATTGATAGGCGCGCATTCTGACCTAGAAGCTGGACCCTGGTTCAGCAAGGAATGCAAGCTCGTCCTCCGTAGATTGGCGTCCGAGGATTGCATTGCGATGCGGGTACCGACCAAACCGGTCGATGATCGCCTTGTGTCGAAGTTCAAAGTCGTAGTTACCCTTCGG